>DATMYT010000427.1:0-2253 GCA_035560855.1 Negativicutes bacterium
TCTTTATTGTAAATCTAGCGTTGAAACAAGCTTTCCAATATTTTTTTACGATAACTTCGGCTTACAGGTACGGGGTCAGGATAGCCTTCCAGGTAAGCATTCATTGTGCATCTCCCCCGCTCAATGCGAGCAAGAAAACAAGGATTCAAATAAGAACTACGGTGACAACGCAGCAAATGATCTTTCCCGATTTTTGTCATAAACTCATTCAAACTCCCGGCAGCATGGAAGATATGTCCATCCACTACCACACTAACATTCCGTTCCCCCTTGGCTACAAAACATCCGGCGATTGCCTTCACCGAGACAAATTCCAGATAATGACCATTCCATAATGATATTTTTTCCGGTTGTCTCGTTGTCAGCTCCGATTGCAGCCAATTTTTCAGCTTATTTGCTTCACTGGTTGACCGCCCCTCAGCCACCCTGCGGGCAATACGCTCCAACGCTTTTTCCAAACGTTGCGGTTGCACAGGTTTCACCAGATAATCAACGGCATTAAGTTCAAAGGCTTCCACGGCGTGATGGCTATAGGCGGTTACAAACAAAATTACTGTCGCCGGTAAAAGTGCCAGGATTTCCGCCGCGGCTTCCAATCCGTTCAGCTCCGGCATTTCTATGTCCAAAAACACAGCGTCGGGTTTCAAGTCCACGATTGCCGCCACTGCAGCGAACGAATTGGTGAACTTGCCGATTATTGAGGCCTTGCCATCCAGACGATACGCCAACTCTTCCAGTACACACCGTTCATCATCGACCAGAACAACCCGTAACAAACGATTGTCCCCCTTTTGTTTCCCGAAAGGAATGGATCCAATTTTTGCCGAATATTATATTTCGTTACACAAAAATGGAAACCCTTTTTGACGGATGAAAATATCAGTTAAAGGAATTGGATGTCATGTTTCACCGTTTACGCCGACCGGAAAAACTGCTGTCGCCCGAGTTGGAGCAGGAATACCGCGTTGCCTGCTGGCGCCGCGACATTTACGCCGGCATTATATGCCTTGCCGTTTGTGCAATGCTATTGCTGCAAGCTTTATGGAACGATGCGATTATAATCAAACTGCAAAACTCAGACGTATTCCCCCCCCCTGCCTCCGTCGCTTCCCTTTTGTTCTTTTTGCGGACCTTTTCCATAATATATACTTTGGCTTTGGGTGCATGGCTGTTTAGGAATCGGCGCAACCCCAGTTTTGTCGCCTACGATATCCTTGTGTTTATTTGGCTGTTTCTGAATACTTCGCTTATTATTCTCTCGGAGACTACAAGGCCTGTTTGGTATTATGCCGGATCCATCAGCCAGGCTGCCTGCGTCATGATGCTGTATCTGGTTTTGCCGCAGCACAATCTTTTTTTGCGGACACTGCCTCCGTTGCTTTTTACGGTCAGTTATTTTTATTTATACGCAAACTTTAAGCAGCCACCGGCAGATTTGGGATTTGCGGCATTATACGCAGGCTTTGTTATTGTCAATATCCTGGGTATCATTTACTCCCACATGTCTCATACCGTAGACCGCCGCCGCTTCATCCTCAGTATGGAAAAAGACCGGCTTGTAACCCTTCTCGAACAAAAAAACCGGGAACTGGAGCGGGAAAAGGAACTGGTGGCGCGCTATGAAGCAGAATTGCGCAAACGAGAAGTGCAGCGGGAAAAGTTGCGAACCTTGCAAGCGCAAATAAAACCGCATTTTTTGTATAATACTCTCAGCACGATCGCCTATTATTGCCGAAGCCAGCCGGATCAAGCCTACAAACTAATTGGTGATCTGTCAGTATATTTGCAGGGGGCATTTAAGCTACGCGATGAACAAGTAGAGTGGAGCAATGAGCTCCAGCTTGTTCGCGCATATTTGGCCATTGAATCATCAAGAATGGAAGAACGATTAACAGTACAAATTGATGTGCAGGGGGATTTTTTCAACTGCCGCCTCCCGCCCTTCACGATCCAGCCCTTGGTTGAAAATGCAGTGCGGCATGGTTTGGCCCCTCTTGTCAAGGGAGGAATTCTCAAAGTGATTGCCAGGGAAGAAGCGAATGGCTATTATTTTGAAGTCAGCGACGACGGCGTCGGCATTGCGCTTGAAAAGCAAATCGACCTTCTTGCCCCCCGCGACAGCGATGACAACATCGGCATCGGTCTTGTCAACGTGCACGAACGCCTGCAGGGCTTGTTTGATTCCGGGCTTTGCATCGATAGCCAGCCTGGAGCGGGAACTTCAGTACATTTTTCAATTGCCAAAAGAAAAGC
>DATMYT010000428.1:0-5340 GCA_035560855.1 Negativicutes bacterium
CCTCAGCCGGGCTCATAAAGTAAAGCTTTCCAGCCGGCGCCGTCACAAACTTCATCAGTTCATCAACATAAGCATAGGCGACAATCGTTCCCACCACAATCGCCAACACCGAAATAATAATACGTCGGCGTAGCTCCCCCAGATGACCGACCAGCGTCATTTCCCGCAGTTCTTTATTATCTCCGCTAGGCAGATCTTCCATATCTATGGCCTCACTTCTTGGTTTCCCGGTCTTTTTCTGCCGATGAAATTTCTTTTTTTGCCGTATCGGATTTTTCCGGGTCGATATTGGTAGCATTACGGAACTCGTGGAGAGTCTTGCCGAGTGCCTTGCCAATATCCGGCAAGTTTTTCGCCCCGAAAACCACAAGAGCGATAACCAGTATTAAAATCAGTTCCGGCATTCCCAAACCAAACATGTGCGTCTCTCCTTCATCAAATCAAAAAATCCGCCCGTAACCCTACTATTCTCAAACTGCATGAGATATATTGCGCCCACACAATGATGCTAATGCGATCGATATTACCTTGCTCTCCGGTGTGTCGGCACGAGAGGTAACCACCACCGGACGTCGTGCTCCAACAATTAGGCCGGCAATTTTTCCTCCTGCCATGTAAACCAGCGATTTACCGAGCACGTTGCCCACTTCAAGATTTGGCACAAGTAAAATATCAGCCTTGCCAGCCACTGGGCTAACGATCCCCTTATGTCTGGCAGCTTCCTCGCTAACCGCATTGTCAAGCGCCAGCGGACCATCGACTACAACACCACGAATCTGTCCACGATCAGTCATCTTCGTGAGAGCCGCCGCGTCAATCGTGCCCGGCATATCCGCATTCACCGTTTCTACTGCAGCCAACACAGCAACCTTGACAGGATCCACTCCAAGACGACGAAACACCTCGGCCGCATTCTGAATAATATCTGCTTTTTGCATCAGCGTCGGTACAATGTTCATACCGCCATCGGTCACGCCGATCAATCGGTTGAACCCTTGAAGTTCAAATACTGCCAGATGGCTTAGTACACGACCAGTTCGCAGCCCAACAGTCTTATCCAGTACTGCCCGCAGCAAATCGCTCGTATTTATGAGCCCTTTCATCACAATATCGGCGTTTCCAGTAGAAACGCACTCCACTGCCTGCATTGCGGAGCGCATATCGTCCGGTTCATTCACGATTTTCATCCCGTCAAGTCGAATACCTGCCTTTTGCGCGGCAGTCTCAATCCGACCCATGTCGCCGAATAACGTAAACGTAGCCAAGCCGCGTTCAAAAGCATCCTGACATGCATGCAGCACAGAGTCATCCTGTGCCGCTGCCACCGCCACCTTAGCAGGCTCAGACTTCAACACTTCATCAATCAGTTCGGAATAACGCGTGATCATTTTCATCTCTCCCTCACGTTGTTTCCTGCAGCAACGCCAGCTGGGAGCGTTTCCAGTTCTTGCGGCTGAACATCATTCGATACTCGGTCATGCCGATATCTTTTGCCATCGTCTCCACCCGTTCCTGGCACTCTTCCCGCGTGGGACTGTGAAACACCGTATATAAATTATAAGGCCATTTTTCATGTGGCTGGCGCAGATACACATGCGAAATAAATGAGCAAGCCGACATCCGAGCAGCCACCTCATCCACCTTGTCCAATGGAATTCGCCAACAACAGAGAGCATTCCCATGAAAACCGGCCACTCGGTGCTGCAACACGGCGCCCATTTTTCGCAGCATACCCATCGCTTTCATCCTACGTAGACGCTCCAAAAGCGCTTCTTCAGAAATTCCGATCTCTTCCGCCAACATTCGATAAGGATCCGGCATTAGCGGAAATTCTCCCTGCACCCGCCGGATAATCTGCTGATCTACGATATCCGTCACGTCACACCTACTCTATCTTAAATTCAACATTAACCTTATAACGATCAGTGGTAGGCATAGCAATCACTTCTTCCACGCCCGGCATTCCCTCTACTTCAAACAACAACGCAGTTATCGTTGATTCGTCCCGTGCCTGGAGGGTAAACCATAGATTATATTCGTTATCCCTTTCGTCATTATGGGTAACCTGTGGCCAAGAATTCACCGCCAGCGCTACATTTCGCAGTGATTCCGCTGCAACCCTGACAGCCACCAACCACCCCTTATATCCAAGAGATTCCGCATCAAAAAAAGCGCCAAACCGGCGAATCACTCCCTGTGTCCGCAAGGCGGCAAGCCTATCGATAACCGTTTTCTCATCGCAACCAAGCTGTACTGCGATATCAGCAAAAGGCGCAGGTGTCAATGGCAATCCTGTCTGGATAATATTCAGCAGCTGCTTGTCAAACTGCGTCAGTTGCATCGAAATCCAAAGCCTCCACTAGTCGCTCTAGCAATTCCGCCCGTCCCGAAGGAGTCAATGCCGAGTATCCCAGCATACCGGCTTCCGGCGGCAGCCCCAACTTGACTCGCAAAGTCCGTAGAGCCGATCCCGCTGCACCTCGACTAAGTTTATCCATTTTGGTGGCAACTGGCTGCACTACTAACCCTTCCTCACGTATCCATTCATTAACTTCAATATCTAGCGGCTGCAACTCCCGACGAATGTCCAATAGCTGGACCACTAATCGTAGCCGTTGAGACTCTCGAAAATAGTGCTGCGTCCAGTCATGCAAGTCCTGCCGTTCGGACTTGCTACGCTTCGCATAACCATAGCCCGGCAAATCAACGAGAAAAAGCGAGCGACGAAGACCATCCTCCCGCTTTAATGTTACCCGATAAAAATTCACCGTCCTTGTTTTGCCCGGAGCGCCACTCGTGCGCGCTAAGCCGTTATAACGGCAGAGTGAATTAATCAGAGTAGACTTCCCCACATTGGAGCGACCGATAAAAGCCACTTCCGGTTCATCGCCAATCGGAAACTGTGACACTTTCACCGCTGAAGCCACATATTCCGCCTTTATTACTTCCCAGCGCATTCGGAAACCTTTTCACCCTTAATTAACGCTTTCGCCAAAACTTCATCCAAATGCTCCACCCAGATAAACTCTAAATTCTGACGGACATTCTCAGGAATTTCCATATAGTCCCGCTTATTCTCCTTCGGCAACAAAAGCGTCTTAATACCGGCGCGGTGAGCCGCCAGTACCTTATCCTTAATGCCTCCTACAGGCAATACTCTGCCGCGCAGGGTGATCTCGCCGGACATGGCAAGATCATTGCGCACCTTGATGCCTGTGAGCGCAGAAATCATTGCCGTGGCCATGGTGATCCCAGCCGACGGGCCATCTTTGGGAATCGCGCCTTCCGGCAGATGCACATGAATGTCCATTTTTTCGTAAAAGTCATCCGGTATTCCCAGTTCCGACGCCATGGAGCGGATATAGCTAAACCCAGCCTGCGCCGACTCCTTCATTACATCGCCTAACTGTCCGGTCAACGTTAGATTGCCCTTTCCTTTCATCGTTGTCACTTCTACCGGCAACACGTCACCGCCAGCTTCCGTCCAGGCCAGTCCTGTCGCCACACCCACTTGGCTGCTGTGCTCCGCTTCATTCCAATGATACTTCGGCGGCCCAAGAAATAACTCCACATTGGCCGGAGTCATTCGAAGCGCTTTTTTCTTTTTCTGCACGATCTGTCGCGCAACCTTGCGGCACAGTGTAGCAACGCTACGCTCCAGGTTTCGAACGCCTGCCTCCCGTGTATAACTGCGAATAATCTTTTCAACCCCATTTTCCGGGAAGGAAATATGTCTGCCGTTCAGTCCGTGTTCCTTCTGCTGCTTGGGAATCAAAAACTTTTTGGCAATCTGGATTTTTTCCTCTTGTGTATAGCCGGAGATTGTAATCATTTCCATCCTGTCGAGCAACGGACGCGGGATATTGTGCAACGCATTGGCCGTTACCACCCAGAGCACATGTGACAAATCGAATGGCAGTTCGATATAGTGGTCGCTGAACGTATTATTCTGTTCAGGATCAAGTACTTCCAGCAAAGCTGCTCCCGGGTCGCCCCGGAAATCAGAGCTCATCTTATCGATCTCATCAAGTAGAAAAACGGGGTTTTTTGATCCAACCGTCTTCATGCCTTGAATAATCCTGCCCGGCATCGCTCCTACATAAGTACGCCGATGACCGCGTATTTCGGCTTCATCCCGCACACCTCCAAGAGAAACCCTGACAAACTTGCGTTCCATAGAACGAGCGATAGATCGAGCCAACGATGTTTTCCCGACACCGGGCGGTCCAACAAGACAAAGAATGGGTCCCTTCATAGTTTCCGTCAGCTTTCGGACAGAAAGATACTCAAGAATGCGTTCTTTTACCTTTTCAAGTCCGTAGTGATCTTCTTCCAGAATTTTTTCTGCAATGTCGATATCCAAACGGTCCGGGTTTTCCTTTGACCAAGGAAGCCCCAATAGCCAGTCAAGATACGTCCGAATAACGCCGCTTTCCGCTGACATCGGCGACATTTTCTCCAATCTTTCGATCTCCTTGGCGACCTTCTCCGCCACATCCTTCGGTAGTTCTTGTTCTTTCAGCTTTTGACGATACTCTTCGACCTCAGAAGCCCGTTCATCCTTCTCGCCCAGTTCCTGCTGGATCGCCTTCATTTGCTCACGCAGAAAGTATTCTTTCTGCGTCTTTTCCATCTGTTTGCGAACCCGTCCGCTGATTTTCTTTTCAATCTCGAGAATTTCCATCTCCCGGTTGATTATATCCGTCAAGAGATCTATTCGCTTGCGAACATCAACAGCCGCCAACAGTTCCTGCTTATCTTCAAGTTTCAATGGCAAATGTCCCAAAATCAGATCACTAAGTCTGTCAGGGTCTTCAACGGTTAGCACTGTGGCGATCGTTTCCGGTGGAATTTTTTTGCTCAGCTTCGCCCATTGTTCGAATTGATACGCCAACATGCGAGACTGCGCCTCTAGCTCGGGGGTTTTTCGCACCATAACATCCTTAAATTCCTGCACTTCTACTTCGAAATAAGGGTCTTCCTTCACATATCGAACGATTTGCGCCCGGTGTAGTCCTTCCACCAACACGCGCATAGTCCCTCCGGGCAGCTTCAGAAGTTGCTTTACCTCTGCAACCGTACCTGCCTCATAAATATCTCCAGGTACAGGTTTATCATTCTGGGCATCTTTCTGGGTCGCCAACATAATCAGACGATCCTGCATCATGACCTGTTCCAAAGCATTGATAGATTTTTCCCGACCGACATCCAGATGGATAATCATATAAGGAAACACCAAAACTCCACGCAATGGCAACATGATCATAGTCTTTGTATGTTTAACTTTTTCTTCCGGCATAGTAAAGCCTCCTTCTTTTGGCTGTGAAAAGTATATTATCA
>DATMYT010000429.1:0-4654 GCA_035560855.1 Negativicutes bacterium
ATATAAAGAGACAGGCTTCGGCGTTTTTTAACCCGAAGCCTGTCTCTTTAGTTAACCGGCTGACAAAGTTTTTCTTCCAACATCGCGAGCAAGTGTTCGGGTGTCACCCCTGAGAATACGATGCCGTCAATTCGAACATTAGGTCCCTGTCTGCAACTTTTCAGGCAATCAAGCGTACACATATCTATCTTTTCGCGCTGTCCCGCCGGCAAAGATTCCACTGCTTCCACCAGTTCCCAAGACCCCAGCAGATGACACGACGTCCCCCGACAGATCTCAATTTTCACTGTTTTCACTTGAATCCCTCCGCGAATTATTCTACGAAATCTTAGCCGCTTCAGGCAATACCTTGTTGACAAAAAATTCCCGCGCCGTGGCGCCGGACACGCTCTGCACCTCGCCATCGGCAATCCGCACGGACACTGCATGTGTGCATTGACCGAGGCAAAACGCCGCACGGGTTTCTACTTTGTCCGCCAGTCCGTATTCTTCCGTCAGTTGCTGCAAGGCATTGATCACATTGTAAGAACCTTTGATATGGCAGGCGCTGCCAATACAAACATTGATAACAATCATATCATTCACGCCTTTCCATGATAATGTACATGAAGCAATTTATGCACCTTGCCCTTGAGTAGGCCACCGTACAACGCCATAATCACCGGATTCTCTTCAGATCGTTTGATGGTACTCATTCGGTCGGTTTCATACAGCCCAGCACTGCGGCGTTTTTTACCCTCGCTGTTGGTGACCGGCTGTCCGGCTCCGCAGATGCAGCCACCCGGACAAGCCATGACTTCAACAAAATCATAGCTTTTTTCGCCATGTTCCATCTTTTTTATCAGATTGTCGGCGTTTTTGATGCCACTGACAATCGCGATTCTTACTTCCCGCCCATTATAGTCGATACTGGTTTCCTTGACGCCCTGCAATCCGCGAACCCCCGTGAAAGGGATGGCACGCAGCGCCGGCATCGACTTGTCATCGGAAATTCGGCGTATGACCGCTTCGGTAACGCCGCCAGTTACGCCAAAAATCACCCCGGCGCCGCTGGTAGCCCCGAACGGCATGTCGACCGCTTCCGGATCGATTTCGGAGAATACGATACCGACTTCTTTGATCATCTGGATAAGCTCCTGCGTAGTGATGACATAATCAACATACGGAACGCCGTCTTCCTTGAATTCATCCCTTGCCGCTTCCTGCTTTTTGGCAGTACACGGCATAATGGCCACCACAACCACCCGTTTGTGTGAATGACTGTAATGTTCCTTGAGGACAGAGCCGAACATCTGCATCGGCGAGCGGCAGGTTGAAATATTCCCCATCAATTCCGGATGATTCAGCTCGGCATATTTAACCCACGCCGGGCAACACGAAGTGAACAGCGGTAACTTTTCGCCTTTCTGCACTTTCGCCAGGAATTCGCCCGCCTCTTCCAACACTGTCAGGTCGGCCCCGGTCGTGGTGTCGAATATCTCATCGAACCCTATCCTGCGCAAGGCGGCAACGATTTTACCCATCACGTTTTCGCCTTCAGTCAGCCCCAGTTCCTTGCCGACGCCAACGCGAACGGCAGGCGCAATCTGAACTACCACTTTAACACCGGGATCACTTAGGTCTTTCCAAAGCTTGGCTGTGTCGTTCTTGACCACGATCGCGCCCGTCGGACAGACCGCCGCACATTGACCGCAGCCAATGCATTTCGTATCGTTGATCGGTTCGTCAAAAGCCGCACTGATGCACATTTTCGAGCCTCGATGTGCAAAATCGATAGCGCCGATATTTTGAACTTCCTCGCACATGCGCACACAGTCGCCGCATAGGATGCATTTGCTCTTATCCCGGACAATGGCGAGCGACGAGGTGTCCAGGTCGGCTTCACCGGCCGTATTGTTGAAACGCACTTGCTTGATGCCGAAGCGTTGCGCCAGTTCCTGCAGCTTGCATTTACCGTTCTTTTCGCAAGTTGTGCAGTCGCGGCAATGGTTGGCCAATAGCAGTTCAAGGATCATCTTGCGATATTTTCGCAGCCGTGGCGTATTGGTTCGAATTTCCATGCCGGCTTTGGGCGGAGTGGAGCAGGAAGCGTGAATCTCTCCCGATTTATCTTCCACTACGCACATGCGGCACGCGCCATACACCGATAGTTCGGAATAGTAACAGAAAGTGGGAAGGTCAATGCCGGCTTTTCGGATAACGGCCAGAATGTTTTTTTCGCCTTCGATTTCCACCGGCATATTGTCTATCATCATAAACTCTGTGCTCACGGTGTCAGTCCTCCCTTATCGCTTTGAACGGACAGGTTTCGATGCAGGCGCCGCATTTGATGCACTTGGCCTGATCAATGACGAACGGCTCTTTGATCTTGCCGGAAATCGCTTCGACCGGACAGCCTCTGGAACATTTCGAACAGCCACGACACAGCGTAGGATCAATAACGATCTTCTTCAGTTTCTGACAGTTCTTTGCCGGACAGCGTTTTTCGATCACATGCGCTTCATACTCATCCCGGAAGTATTTGATGGTGCTGATTACGGGCAACGGCGCCGTCTTGCCAAGTCCGCACAGTGCAGTCGATGAAATAGTATCCGCCAGTTCGAGCAGCAGATCCAGATCCTCGATTTCCCCCTGTCCCGCCACAATGCGTTCCAATATTTGCAGCATGCGTTTGGTGCCTTCGCGGCAGGGCACGCATTTGCCGCAGGATTCATTCTGCGTAAAATTCATGAAGAATCGCGCCACTTCGACCATACAGGTGTGCTCGTCCATGACAACCAAGCCCCCGGAGCCGATCATCGCACCCGCTTTTTTGAGGGAATCAAAATCGAGCGGCAAATCCAGATGCTCCTGTGTCAGGCAACCGCCGGAAGGTCCGCCGATCTGCACGGCTTTGAATCCTGCGCCGCCCCGAATCCCGCCGCCGATATCAAAGATAACTTCGCGCAGGGTGGTCCCCATGGGCACTTCAATTAAACCGGTATTTTCAATGTTCCCTGTAAGAGCAAAGGCTTTGGTGCCTGGACTTTTCTCCGGTCCGATGGATTTGTACCATGCTGCGCCCCGGTTGATAATCAACGGCACATTCGCAAAAGTTTCCACATTGTTCAACACCGTCGGCTTGCCATACAGTCCTTGCTCCACGGTCCGCGGCGGTTTCACACGTGGCATGCCGCGTTTTCCCTCGATGGAAGTCGTTAGTGCGCTGCCTTCACCGCAAACAAAAGCGCCCGCGCCTTTGCTGATCTGAATATCAAAGGAATGGCCCGAGCCGAGAATATTGTCGCCAAGCAAGCCAAGCGCCCGATTCTGGGCAATTGCCGCTTCCAATCGGCTGATAGCCAGCGGATACTCCGCCCGCACATAAATATACCCATACGTCGCGCCACAGGCGATTCCGGCGATCATCATCCCTTCCAACATCCGATGGGGATCGCCTTCCATAACGCTCCGGTCCATGAATGCGCCGGGGTCACCTTCATCACCGTTGCACACTATAAATTTCACTTCGGAATTCTGCCGCTTTACCTGTGACCATTTGCGTCCGGTTGGAAACCCGCCGCCGCCGCGCCCCCGCAGATTGGACTCTTCGATTACCTTGACGATTTCATCCGGGCTCATCTCGAACAACGCTTTTTCAAACGCTTTGTAGCCGCCGATCGCCAAATATTCCTGCACCGAGGTTGCATCGATATGTCCGCAGTGCTCCAGCACCAACCGGGTTTGTTTTTTATAGAAAGGAATCTCTTCCTGCGTCGGATAATTCTGCTCGTTCTTCCGATAGGTAAGACGCTCCACCACGTTGTCGCCGACAATCGACTGTTCGATAATATCAGCGCAATCTTCCAGTTTCACCTTGATATACAGCCAGCCGTGAGGCTCGATCCGCACCAGCGGGCCCATTTCGCAAAACCCGTGGCAGCCGCTTTTTTTCACGCCAATCGAGTGGTCATGCGGCTCTTTCTCCAGACTGACCACGCAAGGAATACCTTTTGATTCAATGAGTCGCACCAGCTCGGCGTGTATTTCAAGAGATCCGCCGGCTACGCATCCTGTTCCCGCGCAAACAAGAATTTTCTTTTTTTGCGCGCCCAGCGCTGTTTTATAATGTTCTCGAGCTTCTTGAATATCTGCTCTGTTTAACAGCATCTCAGCCTTCCTCCCTGAGCTTCGCCAGAAGTTCGCTTGCTTTGTCCGGAGTCATCGCCGGATAAACTTTGTCGTTCACCGTAAGTACCGGCGCTAGTCCGCACGCCCCCAGACAAGAAACCGTTTCTACTGTAAAAAGGAAGTCGTCTGTGGTCACTTTCGTCTCCGAAAGAAGCAGTTCCTTGCGGATCCGCTCCAGCATGGGAATTGACTTGCGCACATGACAGGCCGTGCCATCGCATACTCGGATGACGTATTTTCCCTTGGGATGGAGCGAAAAATTCTCATAAAATGTTGCTACACTATAAATTTTCGCCGTGCTTACATGAAGTTTTTCCGAAAGATACGGAAACACTTCTTTGGGGATATACCTGTATTTTGCCTGTGTATCTTGCAGTATGGCGATGATACTGCCGGGGGAATACCGGTACTTCGCAAGAATGTCGTCCATATCCTTAAAATCAACCGCTGCGTTCACGACAAGACCTCCCACATATTAGTGAAT
>DATMYT010000430.1:0-16419 GCA_035560855.1 Negativicutes bacterium
CCCTATATACTCACTCTCAAAGGTCAAAATTCCACTTAATTTGCTAAATTCCTCTACTGGATAAATGAAACCGTATGATGGAGTTAGCCCTAAAAACAAACAAAACCCCTGTCCGGCGTGGACAGGGGTTTTGATACGTCAAAAGAAAACGGAACGCTTATTTCGCGGCTACGCTAACTTTTTTAGCCAAACGCGATTTTTTGCGTGCGGCTGCGTTTTTATGAAGTATGCCTTTGGACGCAGCTTTATCGATCGTGCTTGCCGCTTTGGCAAGCAGAGTTGTGGCTTCGTCAACTTTGCCGGCAGCCGCGGTTTCCACTGTTTTGCGAACAGCAGTTTTCACGGAAGACTTAACGGCAAAATTCTTGGCGCGTCTTTCAGCATCAGTTTTTACGCTACGAATGGAAGATTTGATTTGTGGCAAGGGATTCACCTCCTTGTGCACAGGTTACACAGGCTACGGGGAAAATTTTAGCACGATGGCGCATAAAATGCAAGGGAAATCACCGCTCTTTCCTGATAAATTACAAAAAAAGATTGTTAAAGCGAGGCTTCCTGTTGGCGCGAGGGCTTCTTGCGAGTTGCGGGGACTTGACCGGCGGCTCAAAGTCAATATAATTAATAAGGAGTATACCTCAAAAAAAGGAGCCATGATTTGAATACTTCCCATATTCGCAATTTCTCCATCATCGCCCATATCGACCACGGCAAATCGACGCTGGCCGACCGACTGATTGAGCTTACCGGTACAGTGGCTGCCCGCCAGATGGAAAATCAGCTGCTGGATCAGATGGATCTCGAACGGGAACGGGGCATCACCATCAAGGCGCAGGCTGTGCGTCTCGATTATGTGGCGCAGAACGGTGAAACTTATATGTTGAATCTCATCGACACCCCGGGGCATGTCGACTTTTCTTATGAGGTGTCACGAAGCCTGGCCGCCTGTGAAGGCGCCTTGCTGGTCGTTGACGCGGCGCAGGGGATTGAGGCGCAGACGCTGGCCAATGTCTATCTGGCGCTGGACCATAATATTGAAGTCGTGCCGGTCATCAACAAAATTGATTTGCCGAGCGCCGACGTGGAAAAAGTCGTACGTGAAATCGAAGAAGTTATCGGCATCGACGCGCATGATGCGATTCTGGTGAGCGCTAAATCGGGACTGGGTGTGCCTGAAGTTCTGGAAGCGATCGTGAATCGCATTCCCGCACCGCAGACTGATCCGGCTGCGCCAACGCGCGCGCTCATTTTTGATTCCCACTTTGATTCCTATCGGGGCGTTATTTCGTATGTGCGGGTGATGGACGGTACGATCCGCAGCGGTATGAAAGCGCAGATGATGCATAGCGGACATAGCTTCGAGGTTTCGGAGGTCGGCGTTTTCCGCCCGTCTCTCACGCCTATGCCTGAACTCGGTCCGGGCCAGGTTGGCTATGTGATCGCCGGAATCAAGAATCTGAAAGAAGTCCGGGTGGGGGATACCATTACGGATGCGGCGCGGCCGGCCCAAGATCCGTTACCGGGCTATCGCAAGGTAACGCCGATGGTCTACTGCGGAATGTATCCGGTAGAAACCAGTGATTTCGATAATTTACGGGAAGCGCTCGAAAAATTGCAAATGAATGATGCGTCCCTAACCTTTGAAGCCGAAACTTCGGCCGCGCTTGGATTCGGATTCCGGTGCGGGTTCCTTGGATTATTGCACATGGATGTTGTGCAGGAACGATTGGAGCGGGAATACCAGATGTCCCTCGTTATCACGGCGCCTAACGTTATTTATCAGGTGCGCAAGACGGACGGAGAGGTTCTCTTGATCGCCAATCCGTCACGGATGCCGGTTCCTCAGGTCATCGAAGCGATCGGCGAGCCCTATGTGAAGGCGACGATCATTGTGCCTAATGATTTCGTCGGTGCCATTATGGAGTTGTCGCAGGAGAAACGTGGCGAATTCAAGGACATGAAATATATGGATACGACAAGGGTGATGCTGACCTATCACTTGCCTCTGTCGGAAATTATTTACGATTATTTTGACAAGCTAAAAACAGTCAGCCGCGGCTATGCATCCTTGGACTATGAACTGGAAGGCTATCAGGAGTCTGATCTGGTTAAGATGGATATCTTGCTGAATGAAGAGCCGGTCGATGCGCTGTCGATCATCGTTCATCGGGAAAAATCGGTGTTCCGGGGACGGCAGTTGGTCGAAAAACTGCGGAGCCTCATTCCGCGGCAAATGTTTGCGATTCCGATTCAGGCTGCTATCGGCAACAAAGTCGTCGCCCGCGAGACGATCAGCGCCATGCGCAAGGACGTGCTGGCCAAATGTTACGGTGGCGACATCACCCGCAAGCGCAAATTGCTGGAAAAACAAAAAGCGGGCAAGAAGCGCATGAAACAGGTTGGCAGCGTTGAATTGCCGCAGGAAGCCTTCATGGCAGTTTTGAAGCGGGATTGACGAATATGCCGGCGAATACACTGGGCATATATGTACATATTCCTTTCTGCCGCGCAAAATGCAACTATTGTGCATTTGTGTCGCGAGCTGATGCCGGGACTTTGCATCATCCCTATGTCGCCGCTCTCTGTGGGGAAATCACCACAGCGGGCGGCGATTTCTCCGTGCCTGTGGATACGATTTTTTTTGGCGGCGGGACGCCGACCATACTGGCAGCGGCGGAATTGACGGCGATTTTGCAGACGCTTCGTACTGCGTTTTCAGTGACGGCAGATGCCGAGATCAGTTTGGAAGCGAATCCGGGGACCGTTGGTGTCGAATCGTTGAAAGCGTTGCGGCAGGCAGGGTTCAACCGACTGAGCCTGGGCGTGCAGAGCTTCGATGATGCGGTGCTGGCAACCATTGGACGCATCCATCGGGCGGAGGAAGCGGAAAGCGCCTTTGCACAGGCCAGAGCCGCCGGATTCACCAATATTAGTCTCGATCTGATGTATGGACTCCCAACTCAGAAATTGCCTGGCTGGAGTGAAACTCTGAAGCGGGCCGTGGCGCTTGGTCCAGACCATATTTCGGCATATGGTCTGAAACTCGAAGAAGGTACCCCGCTGGAAGTTGATGTTGCCGCCGGGCGTATGGCATTGCCGCCGGAAGAGGAAGAAGAGGCGATGTACGATTTGCTGAATGATTTTTTGCCGTCGCAGGGATTTGTCCGGTATGAAATTTCAAATTATGCTGTGGGTGGGCGTGAATGCCGCCACAATCTAAAATACTGGCGCTATTTGCAGTACCGAGGCTTCGGCGTTGCCGCTCATTCGTTCGACGGCACGGACCGATTCGCCAACACGGAGGATATTCCCCAATATATTGAGCGGTTGGCAGCCCAAAAAACGTCGGAGGATTTTCGGGAGACGATGGACGAACCTACGGCGATGGCGGAATTTGTTTTTTTGTCGCTGCGAACAACGAAGGGACTCTCGAAACAAGATTTTGCAGATCGATTTGGGAAAAATTTCACCGAAATTTTTGAAGCGCCTGTAAGTAGGCTTACTAAAATTGGGTTATTGGTGGAAGATAATGATTCGTGGCACTTGACGGCGCGGGGGATGAAACTGGGCAATCAGGCGTTCGCCGAATTTTTACCGTAACCGTGGCAAAACGTAGGGTGGGAGCAGGGCGACAGGCTTGACAGAGACGCCTTTGCATGGTATGTTTGTGTATATGTTAGCACTCTACTTCATAGAGTGCTAACAAGAGGTGAATAAAATGTTGGATGAACGAAAGCGACAAGTGCTTCAGGCGATTATCGACGATTATATTTCCACGGCGGAGCCGATCGGCTCACGGACCATTGCACGCAAATATGGTCTTGGCGTCAGCCCGGCCACGATTCGCAATGAGATGTCCGACTTGGAAGCGCTCGGTTTTCTGGAACAGCCTCATGCTTCGGCAGGACGTATTCCGTCCGCCAAAGGATATCGCTTTTATGTCGATTGCCTGATGGGACCCCAACAGGTTTCCGATAGCGATACGGTGTTGATCAATCAATGGTTCGACCAAAAGGTTCGGCGTATCGACGAGGCTTTTCAGGAGACGGTCCGCGTATTGTCGCGGGTGACGCAGAATGTTTCCCTATTGTTGGCGCCGCAAGCGGCGGCCTGCAAATTCAAATATCTGCAATTTCTACCGTTTGACGAAACGCGCGTTGTAGTCGTTATTGTGACCGAAACCGGTGTGATGGAAAACCGGCTGATGAAAATTCCCGAGGGAACTTCAACCGAAGAATTGCAACGGATTGCCGGAGCTATGAACCATTGGCTGAGTGGCCTGGCGTTGCCGGAGATTCAAACGTCCCTGTTGGAGCAGATCAAGGATGAAGTGCTACCGCGTCCGGAGCTGCTGGAAAGTGCGATGGCGTTGATTCGCGAAGCGACCAGCGGGGCATCTTCCGGGGAAAAAGTTTATCTCGGCGGCACGACGCAGTTGCTCAATCAACCGGAATTCCGGGATGTGAGTAAAGTTCGCCAGTTATTGTCCATGCTGGAGGAAGAGCAACTGCTCTATGATATTCTTCACACGCAGGACGGCAGTGGCGTTATCGTAACAATCGGTCAGGAAAACAAATGCCAGGGGATTCAGGATTGCAGCGTCATTCAGGCTTCATTCCGGCTCGACGGACAGACGGTGGGAACGCTGGCGGTACTCGGGCCAACCCGGATGGAATACGCCCGGACCATGGCGGCTATTGAATTCATGCAGAAGCATATGGAACAAATTCTAAAAAAATATCAGAGGTAGAAGCGGAGGATACGAAATGAATTTGAAACAGGCCGGCGGTGGCGATGTGGATGAACGCCTGGCTGCGCTGATGACCAACGCGGCGGCTGTGCGTGCGATCGCCGCTGCGGTGCAGGGAACGATCGGGCCCAAAGGACTGGACACCATGTTGGTGGACCGCTTTGGTGAGGTAATTATTACAAACGATGGCGTGACCATTCTTGACAAGATGGATGTGAACCATCCGGCCGCCAAGATGGTGATCAATATAGCAAAAGCACAGCAGCACGAAGTAGGCGACGGCACCACGACAGCCACCATTATGGCCGGGGCACTGGTAAATGAGGGTGTGGCCCAGGTCTTGCGCGGAGTGCCGGTGGCTCGTGTTATCGAAGGAATCCGAATCGGTATCTCGATGGCCCAAGCGGAACTGGGCAAAAAAGCCCATCATTTTAAAGATCTGAAGGACCCGAAAATTTCCAATATTGCCATGGTCGCCGGTCGCGACAACATCGATATTGCAGATTTGGTGGTGCAGGCAGCCCGACTGATCGGGAAAGAAAAATTGCTTGAACCCAACTACAAGCTGTCGGATATTATCGTGGCGGAAGAAAACGCTCAGAACGAAGTGTTTATGGGTGTTATCGTAGATAAAGAACGAATGACGAAAGAGATGCCGGAGCAGGTGGAACAGGCCTCCGTGCTGATTATTGACGATGCCCTGGAACCGGAGGAACTCGATAATGAAGCCTTGGGAACCGAAGCCGGGTTCCGTCGCTTCCGGGAATTGCAGGACGAATTTGAAGCCAATGTGCGCAAGATTATTGAACTTGGCGTGAAAGCGGTGCTGACCGATCGAGGCGTTCATGCCAAGGCGGAAGAGATTCTGACCGATGCGCAGATACTGGTGGTGCAGCGGGTTCCGACCAATGAACTGCGTCGGGTCGCCGAACATGTGGGCGCCCGGATGATCAAGCGGACCGGTCTGAAGAAAGATATCGCCGACCTGAAAAAACTCGTCGGTTATGCCGAAAAAATATACGAAGATGAAAAACTGGAGCATATCCGGGTTATGGGCGGCCGGGGCAAGCCTGCAGCCACGATTCTCGTGGGCGCAGCGACTCAGGAGGTCGTTGGCGAACGTCAGCGTATCGCGCGTGACGCCGCGTCGAGCGTACAGGCGGCAGTTCGCGGCGGGTATGTCGCGGGCGGCGGCTCGATTGAAGTGGCGATTGCCCGCGTTATCGAGAAATCCAGAGGCAATCTCAAAGGAATGTCCGCCTATGGACTGGATTGTGTAGTAAACGCATTGAAGCGACCGCTGGCGCAAATCGTGGAAAATGCAGGGTATAATCCACTGGAAAAAGTCGAAAACGTTGTGGCGGCGCAGAACGAGAAAAAATCCGATTCACTGGGCATTGATTGCGATAACGGAGAAATCTGCGATATGGTGAAAGCTGGCGTAATCGATCCTGCACCGGTGAAACTGCATGCACTAAAGGCTGCCGGCGAAGTCGCCACAGCGATTCTGAGAATTGATACGATCATTCGCAAGAAAGATGAAGGCGAGCAAGCGGGACGCCCCGTGGGCGGGGAACCGCCATCCGGCGCGCCGGACTTTTGAGCCGACAAGTTTGGGAGGGAACAATATGACACATAAAAAACACGCCGACTCCAATGAAGAATTGAAACATAAACAAGCAATCAATGCAGAAACGGAAACAGTGAATACGACGGCTCCGTCTGATTCGGCGACGCCGGAAGCAACGTCGGAACCGGTTGCTACAATTGAATCGGTAAAAGCGGAGCTGATGGACCGGGTTTTGCGACTACAGGCGGATTTTGACAACTACAGACGTCGAACCCGTCAGGAGCAAAGTGAGTTGGGGGCGTTTGTTACCCAGAACCTGGTCAAGGAACTCTTGCCGGTAGTAGATAATTTGGAAAGAGCATTGACCAGCCGTCCCACCGAAGATCCATCCGGATTTGGCGCGGGAGTCGAGATGATCTCCCGGCAGCTTTATGGCGTGCTGGAAAAACAGGGGGTCGGCGTGGTGGAAACAGTCGGCGCAATGTTTGATCCGGCGAAGCATGAAGCGATTTTAACGGAGGAAGGTTCCGACCAACCGGAAGGCACAGTCGTGGAAGAACTGCAGAAGGGCTATGCGGTTGGCGGCAAAGTGATCCGCCCTGCATTAGTCAAAGTGGCGGGAAAATAACGCCGAAATACCGGCGCAACAAAATAAAATTGGCATAAATGCTGTTTGGCAGGGCCGCACAGCTATTGAAGGAGGAACTATAAATGGCAAAAGTAATTGGTATTGATCTTGGAACAACAAACTCGGTGGTAGCAGTCATGGAGGGTGGCGAACCGGTCGTTATCGCCAACGCGGAAGGAAATCGCCTGACCCCGTCGGTTGTAGGATTTTCTAAATCAGGCGAACGTCTGGTTGGTCAGGTGGCAAAACGCCAAGCTATTTCCAATACAGATCGGACGATTAGTTCGATCAAACGGGAAATGGGCACTAATTATACGATTTCCATCGATGACAAAAAATATTCGCCGCAGGAAATCTCTTCGATGATTCTCCAAAAGCTCAAGACGGATGCGGAAGCCTATCTTGGCGAAAAAATTACGCAGGCAGTCATTACGGTTCCTGCGTATTTCAGCGACAGCCAACGTCAGGCGACCAAGGATGCCGGCACTATCGCCGGGTTGGAAGTGCTGCGGATCATCAATGAGCCGACAGCTGCATCTCTCGCTTATGGTATCGACAAAGGCGATGACCACACTATTTTGGTATTTGACCTCGGCGGCGGCACCTTCGACGTGTCCATTCTTGAGCTGGGCGACGGCGTTTTTGAAGTCAAGTCGACCAGCGGCAACGGTCGGTTGGGCGGCGATGATTTTGACGAGCGGATTATGAAATGGATGATCGCGGAGTTCAAAAAAGAATCCGGCATCGATCTCTTCAACGACCGTATGGCTGTGCAACGACTGAAGGAAGCCTCTGAAAAAGCAAAAATCGAGCTTTCGTCCCTGATGACTACCAACATCAATCTGCCGTTTGTTACGGCGGATGCCAGCGGACCCAAGCATCTGGACATGAACCTCACCCGGGCGAAATTTGACGAGTTGACGGCGGATTTGGTCGAATCCACGATGGGGCCTACTCGTCAGGCAATGTCGGATGCAGGCATGAGCCCGAAAGATATTGACAAGATTATTCTGGTTGGCGGCTCTACCCGGATTCCGGCTGTTCAGGACGCCATCAAAAAATATTTTGGCAAAGAAGCCCACAAAGGCATCAACCCCGACGAGTGCGTGGCGGTTGGCGCAGCGATCCAAGCCGGTGTGCTGGCGGGCGAAGTAAAAGATGTATTGCTGCTGGATGTGACGCCGTTGTCTCTCGGCATTGAAACGCTGGGCGGCGTATTCACAAAAATTATTGAACGCAATACAACCATTCCGACCGCAAAAAGCCAAACCTTCTCCACGGCGGCGGACAATCAACCGTCCGTTGACGTGCATGTGCTGCAGGGTGAACGGGAAATGGCCACCTATAACAAGACACTCGGTCGCTTCGAACTGTCCGGCATCGCTCCTGCGCAACGCGGCGTGCCGAAGATCGAAGTAACCTTTGATATTGACGCCAACGGCATTGTGCACGTTAGCGCCAAAGACCTCGGCACCGGCAAGGAACAGAAGATCACGATCACCTCAGCCTCACAGGGCGGCGGACTGTCCAAGGATGAAGTCGAGCGCATGGTGAAGGAAGCGGAAGCTAACGCCGCCGACGACAAGAAGCGCCGTGAAGAGGTTGAAGTGCGCAACAATGCTGACTCTCTTGCCTATCAGGCGGAGAAGACGCTGAAGGAATTCGAGGGAAAAGCAGACAAGGCTCTTGCCGATAAAGTTCAGGCTGCCGTCGATGTACTGCGGGAAAGCCTCAAGACCAATGATAACGAAAAGATCAAGGCCGATACCGAAGCCCTGTCCAAGCCGCTGTATGAGCTGACCGCCGCTGTCTACCAACAGGCCGGCCCGCAAGAAGGCGCTCCGGGACAAGAAGGACCGAGCGGCGCTGCCGGCGGAGCAAAGCAGGATGAAAAGGTTGTCGATGCCGAATATAAAGTAGTGGATGACGAAAAGAAATAAAGAATGTCGAGAGGGTTTCCTACGCAATAGGAGCCCGATCGTCTTTCTGGAGTTGGTGAAGAGTTGGCGGATAAAAAAGATTATTATGAACTACTCGGCGTGCCCCGTACAGCTTCCGAAGATGAGATAAAGAAAGCGTTCCGCAAAATGGCGCGCAAGTATCATCCGGATGTCAACCGGGAGGATCCCAAAACTGCCGAAGCAAGATTCAAGGAAATCAATGAAGCGTATGAGGTTCTTTCCAATCAGGAAAATCGGGCCAAGTACGATCAGTTTGGTCATGCCGCTTTTGACGGCGCAGCCGGGGCTTCCGGATTCGGTGGCGGCGGCGGGATCAACGATATCTTTGATATGTTCTTCGGCGGTGGATTCGGCGGCGGCGGACGTCGCCAAGGCCCCGAGCGGGGCTCGGATCTGCGCTATGACATGGATATTTCGCTGGAACAGGCGGCAACCGGGTACGCCCAGGAAATCGAAGTTCCCCGGACAGAGGACTGTTCAGCGTGTCAGGGCACCGGAGCGGCGGCGGGGACTCATCCCGAAACATGTCCGCAGTGCGGCGGAACCGGTCAGACTCAAGTGGCGCAGAATACTCCGTTTGGTCGTATGGTCAATGTTGTGGCTTGTAGCCGTTGCCGGGGCGAAGGCAAGATTGTGCACTCCCCCTGCGGCGAATGCAAGGGCCGGGGCAAGGTGCGCAAAAATCGCCGTATCCAGATTACCATTCCTCCGGGCGCCGATAACGGCCTCCGGCTGAGAGTTTCCCAGGGCGGCGAAGCGGGAACCCGCGGCGGCCCCCCAGGGGATCTGTATATTTACATTTCCGTAAAACGACACAAGACCTTTGGACGAGATGGCGACAATCTGGTTTATGATTTGCCGATCAGCTTTCCGCAGGCGGCCCTCGGCGACGAAGTGGAAGTGCCGACGCTTGAAGGCATGTCCAAGCTGGAGATTCCTTCCGGTATACAATCCGGCACGGTGCTTACGGTGAAGGACAAGGGGATTCCGCATTTGCGCGGTCATGGCAAGGGCGACCTCAAAGTCCGTTTGACCGTCGTTACCCCGAAAAAACTATCCGACAAGCAGCGTCAGCTGCTATTGGAATTTGCCAAACAGGGCGGGGAAAATATTAAATCGCCGAGCACGAGTTTCGTGAAAAAAGTGAAGGATGTGCTGGGCGGATCTTGATAAACGCCGGAAGCACGGCAGTCGGGAGGTGACGCATATGAACGACAAATGGGCGGAGATCAGCATCCATACGACACAGGAGGCCACCGAAGCGGTAGCCGCAGTCTTTCATGAACTGGGCGCAGGCGGGGTGGTCATCGAAGACCCCGACCTGATTCAGTCGTATCGTCGTTCGGGCAACTGGACCGATTGCATTTTCCCGGATGAACCGGCCGTCGATTATGTGACGGTCATGGCTTATCTGCCCTCCGATGAAGAACTTCCCGGCAAATTGCGCGTTTTGTCCACGCGCATTGATGAATTGGCCGGGCACTCTCTGGACAAGGGAAAAGGAACCATCCACTGGCGGGAAGTACGCGAAGCTGAGTGGGCCGATTCCTGGAAGCAATATTTCCATACATCCCGCATTGGTGAGCGGTTTGTTGTCAAACCCTCCTGGGAGGAGTATTCGCCCGAGAACGGTGATATCATATTGGACCTGGATCCCGGCATGGCGTTTGGGACAGGAACTCACGGCACGACCATTCTCTGTCTGGAGAGCATTGAATCGCTGGTGAAACCGGGGATGACGGTGTTTGATATTGGCGCCGGATCGGGTATATTATCCATTGCATCCGCCAAATTGGGCGCTGCCACGGTAAAAGCGGTCGAATATGATGCCATGGCAATGGAAACCGCCCGTCACAATGTCAAAACCAATGGCGTTGAAGCGATTGTTGAAGTATCGCAGGGAAACTTGATGGATGGCGTGCATGGGCAGGCGGATATCATCGTGGGCAATCTCATTGCCGATCTGATCCTGAAAATGGCCCCGGCCATACCGGCCCATTTGAAACAGGAAGGTTGCTTTGTCGGCAGCGGTATTATCAAGGAACGGTTGCCGGACGTGACTGCTGCGTTGGCGGCGCAGGGACTGTTTGTTTCTAAAGTGACGGAATCCGGTGAATGGGCGGCTGTGGTTGCGTGCCGGAGCCGGGACTAACTATGCGGAGAATTTTTGTTCAGGGGCCGTTATCCGATTTCATGGATGTGAAAGGGGAAGCGGCGCGGCATATTGGATTGTCTCTGCGCATGGCAATTGGGGATAAACTCGGCGTAGCCGGACAGGACGGTCGCTGCGGCGAGGCGGAGATCGTCCGGATTACCCCCGAAACTGTGACCATGGCGCTAAAAAACATCAGTGATTCGACCGAGCCGCCGGTAGACGTGTGGCTGGCGCAGGCCCTGCCCAAAGGCGACAAAATGGATCTCATCGTCCAAAAAGCTGTTGAATTGGGCGTAAAGGGAATTTTCCCCTTACAGACCACGCATTGTATTGTTCGGTACGATGAAAGCAAACAAAAGGAAAAACTGCGGCGTTGGCAGAAAATATCGCAGGAAGCGGCTCAGCAATGCGGCAGAGGAATCATTCCGTCCGTTGGGCCCTTTTTGACGTTGCCGTCGTTGTTTGACCGCGCTTTGCCGGAGACGCGGGTGCTGACACTCTACGAAGGCAAAGAACGGCAGGGGTTGCGCTCTTTGCTGGCGCAGGATTTTTGCGGGTCGTGGATTTTGATTGTTGGGCCGGAGGGTGGTCTTGCCGAGTCGGAAGCCGACTATTGTCGGAGCCGCGGCGCCGCGATGGCCGGATTGGGGCCGCGGATACTGCGTACGGAAACGGCGGGATTGGCGGCTTTGTCGGCGATAATGTATGAATGCGGCGACTTGGGAGGAATTTGATGGCCACGGTGGCTTTTATCACGCTTGGCTGCAAGGTGAATCAGACGGAAACAGAAGCCATGGCAGGGATTTTTCGCCAACGCGGCTATGCTGTGGCAGAACCTTCCGAACAGGCTGATGTCTATGTGGTGAATACCTGCTCCGTTACCCATCTGGGCGAACGAAAATCCCGCCAGATGGTGAGGCGGGCAGCACGATTGAATCCTGACGCTATCATTGCCGTTACCGGCTGTTTTGCGCAGATTTCACCGGCGGATGTCGCTGCAATCGAAGGGGTCGATGTCGTTATCGGAACCTGCGACCGTGACCGGATCGTGGATTTTGTCGAGGAGGCCAGGCGGGATAAGCATCCGGTGCTGGCGGTCGGCAACATCATGGCGGCGCATGAGTTTGAAGATATTCCCCTGCAGGGAACGCCGGGACGGACCCGCGCTTTCCTGAAAATTCAGGACGGCTGCGAAAATTTTTGCTCCTATTGTATTATTCCTTATGCCCGGGGACCGTTGCGTTCCCGTTCGATTGAGAGCATTGCACGTGAAACCCGACATCTTGCAGAGGCTGGTTTCCGTGAAATTGTGCTGACTGGAATCAATCTCGGCGCTTATGGCCGGGAAGACGGCGGACACACCCTTTCTGACGCGGTTCGCACGGTATTGTCGGAATCCCGGATTGCGCGGGTCCGGCTCAGTTCTACCGAGTCGCTGGAAGTATCAGAGGAACTGATCGATTTGATGGAATCGGATCCCCGCATGTGTCCTCACTTGCATCTGCCGTTGCAGTCAGGGGAAGATTCTATTCTGGCAGCTATGCGTCGCCCTTATACGACGTCTGAATATGCCGGCTTGCTGGAGCGGCTGCGCGGTCGGGTGCCGGATCTTGCCGTGACCACCGATATTATTGTGGGATTTCCGGGCGAAACGGCGGCGCTTTTTGCCAAGACGCTTGAATTCGCTGCGACGATGGAGTTTGCCAAAATCCATGTGTTTCCTTATTCCCGCAGGACCGGGACGCCGGCGGCTACCTTCTCGCAACAGGTAGATGATGCCGAAAAAAAACATCGCGTAGCGGCGCTGCTGGCAGTAGGGGAGCGTAGCGGCGCGAAGTTTCGTCAGCGGTTTATCGGTCGTGCGATGCCGGTTCTTATTGAGCATTCCGAGAATGGAACCAAAGAAGGCTTGACGCCAAACTACCAGCGGGTGGTTCTTGGCGCTGACGCAACAATCGCGGCAACGTTGCCTGAGAATGAATCGGTTGAAATGGAACTGATGAGTGTAACTCCGGAAGGGTATCTGGGACGGTTGAAGAAATAACTTCGACCGTTTTATTTGTTTTAGCAGGAAAGCGGATAAGTCTGGCAGAATTTTCATATACAGGGTAAAATGATAGAAACTGCGCAGACTTAATAAGTGGAAAGAAGGGCTATGATGTCGGCGGACTGTATTTTTTGCAAAATTGCCTCTGGAGCCATTCCAGTAAAGATCATCTATGAAGATGAGCATTTGGTGGCATTTCCGGATATTAATCCCGTGGCGCCGGTGCATGTATTGGTGATTCCACGCAAACACCTTGGCAGCATAGCGGAAGCGGGGCCGGCGGATGACGCGCTGCTCGGGCATGTGATGCTGAGCTTGCCGAAAATCGCTGCGCAGCTGGGAGTCGCCGATGCCGGGTTCCGGGTCGTTATGAATACCGGTAAGGATGGCGGCCAGTCGGTCCAGCATCTGCATTGGCACATTCTGGGCGGACGTTTCATGGAGTGGCCTCCAGGCTGAGCATTGCCACCACAAGGAAAAAAAGACCTGGATGTAGAAAGATAAATAGACTGATAATGATATAGTAACTTGGAAATATGAAAGGAGCGTTTTATTGTGGCACAAGACGTCCAATTGGTAATTTTTAAACTCGCGAATGAGGACTATGGCCTGCCGATTCAGAAGGTTCAGGAGATCAACCGTATGGTGCCGGTTACGCGATTGCCTCAGACACCTGAATTTATGGAAGGCATCATCAATCTGCGAGGACGGGTCATTCCCGTTGTTGACCTGCGCAAACGGTTCGGTCTGGCAGCCAAGGCGCATGAAGAAGATACCCGGATCATGATTATTGATATTGATGGCCAAACGGTTGGGATCATCGTCGATGCCGTCAACGAAGTGGTGCAGATGCCGGGCGCTTCGATTGATCCACCGCCGCCGACCTTTATCCTTGAGGCCCAATACATCGACGGCATCGGTAAAATGGATGATCGTCTCGTGATTCTGCTCAATATTGACCGGATTCTGACCAGTCAGGAAGCCATCCAGCTGAAGCAGGTCGTTCAGAAATAACGTAGCGTCGGCAAGGACGAAAATAAGTTCGAAATATAAAAATACCCGCAGCACTTGAAGTGTTGCGGGTATTTTGCTGTGTGCAAATTGAGTTAAAAAGAGTTTGTCTTAGAAACGGGGGCCGCCGCCCATTCCGCCACCTTGTCCGGGACCGCCATGACCAGGGCCGCCGCGACCGGCAAATCCATTTTCGACGCTATCGTTCAAGTGTTGCTGCATCCGCTCGGCTTTGGCGTCAGCCTGAGCCTGCGTGATTTGTCCGGCTGCAACCATGCGGGCTAAGTTTTCCTTTTGGATGACTAGACGTTGTTCCGCCATTTTTTTCATATCGGCCTTTTGTTCATCTGTCAGTGGAGTGCCAAGACGTGCTCCTGGTCCGACCAGATTGTTTTTTATCTGAAAAGAATGGGCACTATCCATCATTTTGAGTTTTGAATCGGCCTGTTCCTGAGTCAGGTAACCGGATTTTACCATCAGTTGTACTTGCTCTTTTTTCAGTTGAAAATTTTTCTCCTGCCAGGCTTTCCAGTCGGCTTGCTGGGCTTCGGTCAGTTTGAGCGGTTGCATCCCCATCGGGCCGCCCCCCATTCCACCCATCATTCCCCTGCCCATAGGCGAAGCCATTGTAACTCCTGCGACCAGTAAGGCTAAGGTCGCAACGCCGGCTACTATCATTGATTGCTTTTTCATCTTAAATTCCCCTTTCGTTTATCGCGGATTGTTTTCCGCCCTTACTTATGATTATAGGGGACGAGTTTTACGAAACCATGACGAATTTGTGACTTATTTGTGAAATCAGTCATTATTTTCTGCCAATGTTCTGCATTGCAGGAATTGGAAAAATCAAGCAGAATATGTAAGGTAAAGAATAATCAAATAATTATTGAGTAATCCAGATACTTCAGCTTCAACTTCAACTTGCGCATTGCCGATTTTTTCTATAGAAGAGGGAAGAGGACAAACGAATGAGCAAGCTCAAGAAGGCTCATGCCAATCAAGAACTGTTACAAGCCAATAACGATAAAGCCAATTGTACAAAGAACAATGTGAAGGTCAAGTTGGATGCTGCACTGGCCTATATTACCGATGGCTTTTTTATCATTGATGAGGCCTGGAATGTGTCGTATGCCAACCACCCGGTTCTTTCGTATTTTTCGACGCAAGGATTTGTCGGCAAGAATATTTTGTGCGACTTTCCCCGGGTGGGTAAGTTGCTGCGGGGCTTGCTGCGGGCGAAGACTCGTCAGGTTCCGGTGCGGTGCGATGCACATATTGAGTTCGCCGATACCTGGGTGGAGCTGAATATTCATCCGTTGCCTGAAGGGGAACTGGCTGTCTATGCGCGGGACATTAGCAAGGAAAAAAAACAACAGGCGTTACTGGAAGAGAAGTTTGAAATCGCCTTTCAGTCTGGAACTGTGCTGATGGCGATCAGTACCGTCGACGAGGGGCGCTATCTGGATGTAAACCGTACTTTTTCGGAAGTTTTGGGTTATACAAGGCAGGAGGCTATCGGCAAAACATCATTGGAATTGGGGTTGTTTTCCAACCCACAGGATCGGGTGCGGGTCAGAGAACTTTACGAAGATCTGGGGCGCGTCGTCAATTTTGCGATCGACATCCGCGATAAGGCCGGCGGTATTCATTCCGGTCTCTTTTCTGTTGAAGGAATTCGGAGTCAGGACCAAGCCTGCTGGCTGACATCCATGGTTGATATCACAAGGGAAAAGCGCTTGCAGGAAACGCTCGAGGACGCCAATCGAGCCTTGCAGCTCAAGGTGGATGTAGATGGACTGACCGGACTCTACAATCATGCATTTCTTATGAATGCGCTGGAAAAGGAAATGGAACGATCCAGCCGATATGGCAGTCCGCTTTCAGTCGTAATGCTGGACATTGACAAATTTAAAAAATTCAATGATTCCTACGGGCATCTGGTAGGGGATGATGTACTGAAAGGAATGGCGGAAATGCTGCAGTTTGGGCTGCGCAACATCGACATCGCCGGACGGTACGGGGGAGAAGAGTTCATGTTGATACTGCCCAACACCGGGCGCGCCGGGGCGCTTAATGTCGCGGAACGATTGCGGATGGAGATTGCCAAGGCGACCTTTACGCCGGCAGGACTGAAGATCACGATCAGCGCTGGTGTTGCGGAGATGTCCGGCGAAAAATTGGGCGAATTGATCAGGGTTGCGGATGAACGTATGTATGATGCAAAACGCAATGGTCGCAACCGGGTAGAGGGCTAGGGTGCCGCCCAACGTAAAAATAGGACGTGCGGCCTACTATAAATA
>DATMYT010000431.1:0-15586 GCA_035560855.1 Negativicutes bacterium
CAATTAATTCGGCAATTTACCTACTGTGCCTGTTCTTGTGCAAGTTCCGCCGGATAAATGCTAATTTGGCGAAGATACCGGCCTTTGCGTTCAAAAGCAACCTTACCGGTAATTTTGGCAAACAAAGTATGGTCACTGCCCATACCTACATTACGGCCCGGATGAAAATGGGTACCCCGTTGACGGACCAGAATGCTCCCGGCCGGCACAAGTTTGCCGTCCGGCTCTTTGGTCCCGAGGCGTTGCGCTTGGCTATCCCGACCATTACGGGAACTGCCGACCCCTTTTTTATGCGCAAAGCGTTGAAGATCAAACAAAAACATCGGTGTCACCTCCTACATTACAGAATCCGGAGTCTATCCGGATATATTTTTTGAATTTCTGTTAACCCGAGAACCATTGTGGCAAGGATCGCTTCCGTTAAATCATCAGGAGTGTCTTTCAACTGTACGGAAATGTCGCCGCTATCCGCGCTCCATTCCATTGCCCGATGCAGATGCTTATCCAATCCCAGAAAAACCGAGTCGGTGAGAACAGATACCGCCGCGCAGACAATATCATTGCCCTTAGGACCTACCCCGGCGTGACCGTTGGCTTCAAAGCCTTGAATCCGCCCCATGGAATCTCGTTTGATTCTGACCCGAATCATGCTTATGCTTCGATTTTCTCAATCGAGACTTTCGTGTATGGCTGACGATGACCCTGCTTACGACGATAGTTCTTTTTGGACTTGTACTTGTAAACCAGAATCTTCTTGTCCTTACCCTGCTTCACAACCTTGCCGGTCACTTTGGCTCCTTCGAGGAACGGAGCGCCAACTTTGACAGCCCCATCCTGAACGACAGTCAATACATCGGTGAATACCAATGCGTCATCGATTTCGCCAGTCAGTTTTTCAACAAAAATCACGTCGCCTTCGGACACCCGATACTGCTTGCCACCTGTTGCAATTATTGCGTACATATTTGCACCTCCTTATTTATTGGACTCGCCGGATACGGTACCGCCAAGGCGGATTTGAAACCTCTCCGAGCGGTTCGGAAACCAGTGCGGACAAAGCCGCATAAGAATCTTAGCATAGTCAACAGTCAATGTCAATCGGGTTCGGTCGATGTAGTATCTGGAAGCGCGTCCCCTTCGGTCAGTTTCTTTTTTGTATTGCTGCGACGGCGGCGACGTTTCTTTTTCACCACTGGCGCATCACTTTCAACAGGTTCTGGAGTTGTATCAGGAACTACTTCGAATTCATCCCCGTTTTCAACGGATTCTTTAGTTTCCGGCTTTTTCTTGCGTCGTCGACGCCTGCTCTTCTTGACGGGAACTTCCGTTTCATCGAACCTCTCCGTCACATCAGGCATTTCCTCAGCAGCAGCCGGAACTTCCTCCACCAACTCTGCGGTTTCCGTCCCTAACACCGGCTTCTTTTTCCTGCGGCGACGTCGTTTTGTTTTTTTCACTGCTTGATCGGCGTCTTCTTGCGGAATATCCAGCGTTTCCTTTTCTTCAGACGCCTGAACCGTTTCATTCACCGGAGCATCCATAGATTCCAGGGGGGCTTCTTCCACAGCCGCCGTTTTTTTCTTTCGGCGCCGTTTCCGTTTTGTCTTGGTTACTATCGCATCGGCGGATGTTTCTATCGTCTCGGACAGATCCGACTCCGAAGTACTCTCATCGACTTGCGGTCTATCCCCAGCAGAGGGTTTTTCCACTTCTTGCAATAGCTCTACCGTTTCATCCGTGGCTTTCTTCGTTCTGCGTCGACGACGCGATTTTTTCACCGGAGCTTCCTCGGTCGTTGTCTCTTCGATTATTTCGACAACTGGTTCTTGAGAGATATCGACTGGTTCATATTTCCCGGGCAATAATTCTTCGGCGCCAGGTGGCGCCATTTTTTTACTGCGACGCCGACGACGAGGCTTCTTTGCTTCGATGCCTTCGCCCACATCTTCGAGTTTTTCGACAGCAGGCAATTGAGCAAGCGTGTCCTCATCATCCATTTCCACAAGAGGTTCCCATAAGGATCCCGTCATCGCTGCCAAGCGTTCTTCAAAAGTGCTGACCGGTTCAAAAACGGCTTCCATGGCAAATTTTTCCGCCAGCAATGGCGCCAGTTCTTCCTCCGTCAGTGGTTCCAACTCCGCATCTGTTCCGTCTCCGTTTTCCTGCCCTCGCCGTGGAGCCTGTTTGCGTGCTTTTTTCGGCTCGTTGGATCGCACCAAAGCCTTATCGCCTTCAAAGATCGCATACACTTCCGGTTGCATTCCTTCAATTGCTTCCACCGTAAGATCGATACCCAGTTCCTGTTCCAAAGCCGCCACCGTTTTTTTATCCCCAAACCGTTCCGCAATCCGCGGATGCATCTGCACCACCAGATCTGCGCCCGGACGTTTGGAGGCAATGCGGCGAAGCTGGCGCCTGATAGTAATAGCCAGTGTATCCGGCGATTGAATAATTCCCCGACCGCCACAGCAAGGGCAGCCCTCATACAAAGTGCCTTCATATGTCTGTCGGGCTTTCTTTCGGGTCATCTCAACCAGCCCCAGTTCCGTCAGACCCAGCACATTGGTTTTTGTGTTGTCAGCCTTGAAGCGGTCCTCCAATTCCGCCAGCACAGCCTTCTTGTGAGCATCTTTTTGCATGTCGATAAAGTCGGCTACAATGATGCCGCCTATATCACGCAGTCGCAACTGTCGAGCGATTTCCGCCGCCGCCTCCATGTTGGTGCGAAATACCGTGTCCGCCAAATTCGAATGTCCGATAAAGCGACCGGTATTGACATCAATGACCGTCAGAGCTTCCGTCTTGTCGATGACCAAATAGCCGCCGCACTTCAAATCAACCCGGCGATCAGCCAATCGGCTCCATTCATCTTCGATAGCGTAGTGGGTAAATATTTCGGTTTTCGCCTTGTATAAATGGATTTTTTTGACGAGATCCGGTGAAATAAACTTGGCAAGCTCAACCATTCGCGCATGCGCTTCAGCATTGTCGATAATCACTTCATCGATATCATCCTTAACATGATCCCGGATGATTCGCACTACCAGATCCGCGTCACGGTACAGCAAAAAAGGAGCTTTGGCTCGTTTCGCCTTGATAGTCAAGGCCCCCCACAGATTGGACAGATATTGAAAATCGCGCGCCAGTTCCTCTTCACTATGGCCTTCCGCAACTGTACGAACGATGACGCCCATCCCTTTGGGGCGGATTTTTCCCGCCAGGCCGCGTAGGCGGGCCCGTTCTTCACCCGACTCGATTCGCCGCGACACTCCGACATAGTCGACACTCGGCATTACCACCACATAGCGACCTGGAATCGAAAAATGAGTAGTTGCGCGCGGGCCTTTTGTCCCCATCGCATCTTTGACAATCTCGATCATAATTTCCGCGCCGACCGTGAGATTATCTTCTTCCACCAAGCGCTGAAAAGATTTATGAGGGAAAATATCGCCGGCGTACAAAAAAGCATTCTTCCCAATGCCGATATTGATGAAGGCGGCCTGCATGCCTGGCAAGACATTCTCGACCCGCCCCTTGTAGATGTTCCCCACCATACAATCGCTTTCTGTCCGTTCAACCGCCACTTCCAGCAGTGTGCCGTCCTCAGCAAGCGCCATACGGGTTTCCTCGGGAATCACATTGACGATGATCCTTTTCGTCATGGAGTATCCCCCAATTTATTAAATTTCAAAAGGTTCCTGAATCCCAGCGTTCGTTTGGCTTCTCAACGCTGTTCGGCAAAAAGATGTTGCTCCTGACGGAAACCCGAACTCGCCGCTCAAAGCAATCATCACTTCCTGAGGCTTTACCGCGCCAGTAGCCGTCATTTTGAGCCAAAAAATTACAGTCAGGCATTCTTGCCCCGCTCCCACCAAAATGTCGCCAACCAAAAAATTCTTTACGTCCATTGATTTTTCGCCTTTTGGGGTACGACGTACATACAGGACGGATTCGGCAGCCTGAAATGCCTCCACCGCGTTCCGCGCCGCGAGAAGGTTTTCGGGCGTCGGCAAAACTGCCACGCTCACTTGATAAGCCGCCAGATTCAAAGCCGCTGCGAGAGAGGCCGATGAAAATGCCGGACGAGCTGCCACAAAAGACAGCCCCGGAGGCAATTGCGCCGACAAGATCCGACCAAACTCCACCGAATCAACCGCTTCCGTCAATTCTACGTCCACATACTCGGCGTCACTCGCCACGCCCACGCTCAGTGCCGGGCCGAAGGACAGCTTCATGTGCGGATTGAAACCCACGCTATAGGCCACCGGCAGTTTGGCGCGACGCAGTGCCCGTTCCAGCGCCCGACCAAAATCCAGATGTCCTACATACTTGGTTTCGTCTGTTTTTGTCAGGGCCACTCTCATTTTATCCATTGAGTTGCGCCCTCCAGTCAATGATTGAGACTCCCAGTTCCTGGCATACGCCGCACCCGGTACATTCTCCGTGGCGACAATCTGTCGTCAATGTTCCCGCCAAGGAACGCCGCCACTCATCCGCCAACCATTCCTGCGATGCGCCGCACTGGATATGGCTCCACGGAAGTGGCTCACCAACTTGTCGGCTTCTCACCGTGTAAAAATCAGGATCGGTCCCTGTCGCGGCAAAAGCTGCATCCCAAATGTCCGGCCTAAAATGTTCGCTCCAGCCGTCAAAGCGTGCGCCCCGCCGCCATGCTTCGAGCAAGACTTTACCGATGCGCCGGTCACCTCGGGCAAACACGCCTTCCAACCGACTCGTCTGCGGATCGTGCCAGTTGAAGCTAATGCTGCGATCTCGCAGCGCAGCCCGTAGAAGCGCCTGCCGCCTTTCCATTTCGGCGATGGAAAGTTGGGGAACCCACTGAAATGGGGTATGTGGTTTGGGTACAAAAGTCGAAACGCTTACAGTAACCTTGCGGTTGCGCACGTTCCGCGACAACGCCAACACCTTGCGGGCCAAGTCGGCGATGGCCAGCACATCTTCATCGGTTTCCGTCGGCAACCCGATCATGAAGTACAATTTGATACCAGTCCACCCCGAACGGAATGCAGCGCCGGCGGCTTCAAACAAGTCTGCTTCCGTTACTCCCTTGTTGATGACATCCCTCAGTCTTTGGGTACCAGCCTCCGGCGCGAAGGTCAGTCCCGAACGCCGGACTTTTTGGATCTCGTTGGCCAATTCGATGGAAAAACTGTCGATGCGAAGCGACGGCAAAGAAAGACTGACCCGCTGCGGCGCAAATTGGGTCAACAAATCGTCAGCCAACCCACGCAAACAGGAATAGTCCGCCGAACTGAGCGACACAAGCGAGATCTCGTCATACCCAGTATTGTCCGCCAATTCCTGCGCCAACCGCATCAATGTTTCCGGCTTTCGTTCCCGTACCGGTCGGTAAACCACCCCTGCCTGACAAAAACGACATCCTCGCGTACAGCCCCGAAAGAGTTCCAGCATAATCCTGTCATGTACAGTCTCCAGATAAGGAACGATCGTGCGGGTAGGAAACGGTGCATTATCGAGGTCTGCAACCACCCTTTTGGTAACCGTCATCGGTGCACCCTCCGACATCGGTTCCACTTGCCCGAAAGCGTCGTCCGCATCCTGGTTTACCTGATAAAGGGCCGGTACATAAATCCCAGCAAGTTTTGCCAGCGCCAGTAGCAGTGCTGTGCGTCCCCCTTGTCGGCCTTGCTGTTTCCATAATGCAATTGCCGCCGCAATTTCACCAATGATTTCTTCCCCTTCACCAATGACAAAGCAATCAAAGAAGTCAGCGAGCGGCTCCGGATTGTACGCGCAGGGACCACCGCCCACAATCAACGGATCATCATCGGAGCGTAGGGAACTTTCCAAAGGAATGCCGCTCAGGTCCAGCATCGTCAGGATGTTGGAATAAATCATTTCATATTGAAGTGAAAACCCAATCACATCAAACTCCCGCAAAGGCGTTTGCGTCTCAAGGCTACACAAAGGGGCGTTCGCTTCCCGCATAGCTTTCTCCATGTCGGGCCAGGGACAGTAAACTCGCTCGGCATAAGTATCCTCCCGGTCATTTAAAATCCCATATAGGATCTTTAACCCCAGGTTTGACATCCCTACTTCGTAGACATCCGATAAGGCTAGCGCAAAGCGAACCGCCACCTTCGTCGGGTCCTTGCTCACGGCATTCCATTCTCCGCCGGTATAGCGAGCCGGTTTGGCTACATCATGTAAAAGAGCATCGTTCAAATGCAAAAAACCAATCCTCCATTTCAAATTCAAAACATCAATTTTTGTTGGCGCGACTGAATGTTGAGCAAAATACCGATGCTCACCAGATTTGTTGTCAAGGCGCTGACACCGTAGCTCATGAATGGCAGAGGAATTCCCGTTACCGGCATAATGCCGATCGTCATTCCCACATTGATCAGCACATGGAAGGCCAGCATCGAGGTAATCCCCGCCGCCAGCAAAGTGCCGAACTTATCCCTGGCATTCTGCGCCGTCTTGACTCCCCTGTATAACAGGAGAAAATACAACAGGAGAATCACAACTGCTCCCACGAACCCGAGCTCTTCTCCTACGACTGCAAAAATAAAATCGGTATGATTCTCCGGCAAAAAATTCAGCTGACTTTGTGTCCCATTAAACAAACCTTTGCCAAATAACTGTCCCGACCCAATGGCAATCTTTGACTGGATGATATGATACCCGGCCCCAAGAGGATCGACATTCGGATCCAAAAAAACCGTCAAGCGGGACTTCTGGTAGTCTTTCAAAAAAAGCCAGAATACAGGAAGGCAGGCGGCAGCCCCCCCCATGAGCTTCAATAGCAATTTACCGTCGATGCCGGAAACGAAAACCATGCCTAACAAGATAGCTAAAAACACAAGCGAAGTCCCCAAATCCGGCTGTTTCAGCACCAGTAGAAATGGAATGACAACAAACGCTGCTACCGGCAATAAGTCCCAGATGCTCTTCAGTCGCTCTTCCCGAGCATCTAACAAGTGCGCCAGCGAAATGATCATAATGAGCTTGGCAAACTCGGACGGTTGCAAGATAATCGGCCCAAGCTGTATCCATCGCTGCGCCCCCAAGGCGGAGTGACCGACAAACATTACAGCAATCAACATCAACAGGTTCACACCATACAAGATATTTCCGAGAGGCCCCAGCATCCGGTAGTCAAACTTCAGCATGATCAAAATCAGCACACAATTGGCTAATGCAAACATGCCCTGACGCTGAACATACCAGTAGCGATCGTCGCTCGGTGTATTGATATGGGTAGCGCTGCCGATGATCAAAATTCCGATTCCCACCAATGCAATCGTGGCAAAAATCATCCAAAAATCTATATTACGAAAAAAGCGCCGGTCGATAATCATTTACAAGAGTTCCTTTCCTGGCAGTCGCCTCGCCATCGCTGTAAAAATCCTGGCTGCTGGCGAGTCCGCCTGACGAAGGACAACTGGCATACTGCACAAAACTGCTGCGCCAACCGCCTCATCTTCTGGAATCGTCCCTAATAGTGGCAACCCCAGGGATCCAGCAACCTCCTGAGCACTGAAACCAATCTGCTGTTGCAAAAAATCAGTCCGAAAACGATTGACCACAAGATACGTTTCTGTTACTCCGGCTGCGGAGAATTCAGCAGCTATCCTGTCAGCATCTCTTATCGCCGCCGGATCTGCAGTGGTAACTACCAAGCCCCGACGGGCAGACATTGCGGCGCGAGTCGGGATAGGCTCCAGTCCCGGTGGGCAGTCCAAAAGAATCATATCAAACGCATCGTCCAAGCTGCTGCACAATGCTTGCAGGCGCTGCCCGTCAAAATCTTCCGTTGATCGGTTCTGCGCTGCAGGCATCAAAAACAAGGACGCAAGCGTTGGATGCGTCAGCATTGCATCGCGCGCCCGACAGGTGCCATCCAACACATCCATCACATCAAACAGTACCCGGTCATCCAATCCCAAGCATAAATCAAGACATCTCAGACCTATATTGAGGTCTATCAGCAATACCCGATGTCCTTCTGTCGCCAAAGCAACGCCCAGATTAGCAACAATCGTGCTTTTCCCGGTCCCGCCTTTTCCTGAGGCCACCACCCAAACTTTTTTCATCTCAAAACCTCACAACGCCATTCCTGGCAAGGGCCTACGCGTAGCTTCGACCGCCGCCGGTTTCAGATTGAACGCCGTCTCAAGTATTTTTCGCGCCACAGGACCGGCCGAAGTCGAACCATAGCCGCCCTGCTCAATAATCACAGCCACGGTCAGACGGGGATCGTCAAAAGGACCATAGGCGACAAACCACCCATGATCATCACCATGGGGATTTTCCGCCGTACCGGTTTTGCCTGCTACAGGAACCGGGAAGTTCGCAAACACGCCGGCGCCAGTTCCACCAGCTTCCGATACGCCCCGCAAGCCATCGCGGACTAATTTCAAAGTTTCCGGGCTAATGTCAATGCGACCCACTTCTTCAACCGGCATCGTTTTAATCAACTCGCCCTTTGATGACAAAATCTTACCCACAACATGCGGTCGCCAACGATGCCCGCCATTGGCAATCTCACTCATAAGCACCGCCATCTGTAACGGCGTGGCCAGCTGGAATCCCTGGCCGATGGCCGCATCAAAAGTTTCCGCCAGATACCAGTCTTCTTTGTAATTTAGCTCTTTATATTTGCGGTTGGCGACCAAACCATCTGACTCTCCCGGTAAATCGATTTCAGTATAAGAACCAAGCCCAAATAATCTCGCATAGCGTTCCAACGCGTCAATTCCCAGTCGATTTCCCATTTCATAAAAGTACACATTGTCGGACATCGAAAGCGCCTGATGGAAATTGATCCATCCCAGAGCTTCTCCTGCCGCATTGGTTTTGGGAACCAACCAGTGCTGCCCCGAATCGAAAATCAGTTCTTCCGGCCGAACTTTCTTTAATTCCAACGCGGCTGTACCTGTTACAATCTTAAAAGTTGATCCCGGCGGATATTCTCCGGCAATCGCCCGATTATCCATCGGATGAAAAGGGTTGTCGTTGATGGCCTTCCAGTTCTTCGTTGAAATGCCGCCAATAAACTGATTGGGATCAAATGCAGGGCGACTGGCCATGGCCAATACTTCGCCGTTTTTCGGGTTAAGGACGACTACTGCGCCTGCCTTGGCATTTGGGCGTCCACCCAGACGCTGCAAATACATCAATTGTTCGTCCAGCGCTTCTTCAGCCGCCTTCTGCAGTCGATAGTCTATCGTCAGCACCAGATTATTCCCAGGAACCGGATCTTTCTTTGCCAGCACCTGTACCATTCGTCCCGCGACATCGACCTCGATCTGGCTGCCGCCGTCAACCCCTTTAATAAAGGGATCATACTTTCGTTCCAGGCCGGACTGACCGATCAGGTCGGCCGAGTGATAGCCCTGATCGCCTTTTGCCGCCAACTCTGCTTCAGTAATTTCGCTTACATAACCAAAAAGATGCACACCCATTTGATTGTGAACATAGCTGCGAACAGGCAGAATCTCCACCACAACGCCCGGCAACTCGGACCGACGTTCTTCGATCGAAGCCACAATTTGCTGGCTCACATCAATTTTCAATCGTACAGGTTCAAAGGCCGTTTTGCTTTTAGACAACTTATCGACGATTTCCTTCGGATCCATGCCCAAAATGGCGGCTGTCTGAAATATGACCGCCTGAGGGGTAGGTTTATTCCCCGGCAAAATAGATACGACAAAACCGGGACGGCTGGTTACCATCACCACTCCGTTCCGATCATAAAAATCTCCCCGTGGCGCGACTGCATTCACCTGCCGCGTGCGGTTTCCTTCCGCCAGTCGCTGATATTCCGACCCCTTCACCACCTGCAAATAGGCCAGGCGGCTGACCAGTGCCACAAAAATCAGCACGAATACCACGGTCAAGATATCCAGCCGCTGGCCGGTAGTCTTCAACCGCATGCGCAATCAGCCCCTTAATTCAATGCCCGACGGCGTTTCAGCCACAACATGGCGGCATGAACCGGCGCCGCTAATAAAATATGATATGCAGTCATTGGAAGCATCTGCAGCAGCAGCGCTGGAATTCCGTCAGCGAATCCATACGCCAGCATAATAACCATAGATACAACCGTTGATCCCACCGTTCCGGCAACAATCGCCACCATTGGCAGCAACAGATTGCCTTGGTTTACTTTCCGTTCATAGAACCCAACAGCTAACCCCAACAACATTTTAGAAAGCGTATTTATACCGAAAGGACCACTTGATAACAAATCCTGCAAAAGGCCGCCGAACGTCCCGCACAACACGCCAGTCTCCCTGCCCCCGGTCAATGCGGCTGATACCACGACCACCAACACAAAGTCAGGTCGAATCCCGCCAATAGAAAGTACCGGAATCACAGTCGACTGCAAAGACACCGACAACAACATAACGCCAAACCAGATCAACGCTCTCATGGGCGCGCCTGATTCCTTTCGCCAAGTATCACAAAAACTTCCTCAATTCGCGAAAAATCGACTGCAGGTCTAATCATTGCGTTTTTAAGCAGACCGCCTTCATCATCGACGACATCCACAACTTCCCCTATTAGCTGTCCTTTTGGGTAAATGCCACCCAAGCCGGAAGTCATGATTTTATCACCCTTGATCACGTCGCCATCCCGCATGAGATTCCTCATCCGCAAAATGGAAAACTGAGAAGGATTTCCCTCCACAATACCCACCGCCCGCGATTGTGGGCGCTGCACCATAGCAGCAGCTGATGACCCTGTATCGACAAGTAGCCGAACCTTGGCAGTGCCTGGGAAGACCTCCATAACATGACCCACAAGACCCTGATTGGTCACCACCGGCATGTTGACGCGCACCCCATCACCGGTTCCCTGATTGATCAATATGCTGTAATTCAAAGTACCTGGATCGCGACCGATGACCGTTGCCGCTTTCATTTGAAAAGCAACCGATTTCGTCCGGAAATCCAGCATTGCCTGCAATCGTTCATTTTCAGCCGCTTTCTCCGTCAACTGAAATACCACATGCCGCAATTCCTGGTTTTCTGTGCGTAACGATTGATTCTCACGATAGACCGTCGCCACGTCACGGGTAAAAACCGTTCCCTGTTGTATGCCTCCGGCAACACCGGAAAAGACATAGTCAAACGGAGCCATAATAGACGCTGCTATTCCGGCCATCAAAGGATAACGGTTTTGAAGTCGGGCTGCTGATACAACTAGCAAAAAGACGGTAATAAAAGCTGCGCAGAGCACCACCGTCTTCTTGTCAAACCATTTCACCGTGCTGTTCCCCTTTATCCGCTTTTCTTAGAGGCCATGGTCACTCGTTTCATAGTCTCCAGATCTTCCGCCACGACACCAGTTCCCTTTGCCACGCAATCCAGAGCGTCTTCTGCAACGATAACCGGCATACCGGTTTCCCGTGTCAGAAGTTTATCCAGTCGACGCAGCAATGCGCCTCCACCGGTCATGACAATCCCTCTATCCATAATATCGGCCGAAAGTTCGGGCGGCGTTTTTTCCAGAGTCACTTTAACCGCATCCACAATAGCGCTCACAGGTTCTGACAATGCCAATTCTATTTCCCGCACCGATACCGGCAGCGTCTTAGGCAATCCAGTCACCAGATCCCGGCCCCTGATATCCATTGATTCCTCATCAGGCGAAGGCATCGCCGATCCGATGGTTATTTTGACGTTTTCCGCCGTCCGTTCCCCAATAAGCAAATTATAGGTTCGTTTCATATACTGGATAATGGCTTCATCCAGCTCATCACCGCCAATGCGGATCGAACGGCTTGAAACAATGCCCCCCAGAGAGATCACCGCCACCTCGGTCGTCCCGCCGCCGATATCCACCACCATATTGCCGGTAGGGTCATGCACCGGCAATCCGGCTCCAATCGCTGCCGCCATCGGTTCTTCAATAAGATAAGCTTCGCGGGCGCCTGCCTGAATGGTCGCATCAATAACTGCCCTCCGTTCAACCTCGGTAACGCCGGAAGGCACGCCGACCACTACGCGTGGGCGAAAGAAGGAAAATCCCCCCGTAGCCTTCTGGATAAAATACTTTAACATGGCCTGTGTAGTGTCAAAATCAGCTATAACGCCATCCTTCAGAGGCCGTATCGCCACGATGTTGCCAGGAGTACGTCCCAACATCTGTTTCGCTTCTTCTCCGACTGCGAGAATCTCGCCTGTGTCCCGCTGAATCGCCACCACGGAAGGCTCCCGCAGTACAATGCCTCTACCTCGCATGGAAACCAACGTGTTGGCAGTTCCAAGATCAATCCCCATATCTTTTGAGAATGAGTTGAAAAAATTCATATTACTCCAAACCTCCTATAGAATGCCTTTTTCTTTGAAACTGATATACTTCCCATCTCCCAAAACGACATGGTCCAAAACCGGAATATCCAGCACCCTCCCAGCTTCAACCAGTTTCCGGGTCAGCCCGATATCCTCCGGGCTTGGAGCGGGATCGCCACTGGGATGGTTGTGCGCCAAAATCACAGATGCTGCGCTAGCGTTGATCGCCTCCCGAAATACTTCCCGCGGATGTACGATAGACGCATTCAAGCTACCGATCGAAATTACAGGAGTCTTCAGCACATGGTTCTTCGTGGACAGCAACACCGCCAGAAATGCTTCTTTGGTTTCATAGCGGAACCGCGGCATCAGCAAAGAAGCCACATCATCCGGTGTTCGGATGACCGCCCTCTCCTGCGGCGCAAGCGATGTCACCCGACGCCCCAGTTCAACCGCTGCAAGAATAGTAATTGCCTTGGCTTCGCCGATCCCTTTTATTTGTTCGATATCTTCCATCGTCGCGTTTCCGAACCCAGCTAGCCCACCCTGCCGCTCTAACAGATTTTCCGCCAGGCGCAACGCAGATTCGGCAGGATTGCCTGTACGCAACAAAATGGCGATCAGTTCGGAGTTTCCCATGGCTTGGGCGCCCTGACCCTTCATTTTCTCACGGGGCCGCTCATCAGTCGGCAGCTCTTTGATCATCAGTGGGTGTGGAGCTACCCTTACCGACCGGGCCATCACAATAAATCCACTCCAACTTTTAACAACAAGCGGGACAATGCATGCAAAGGCAACCCCACCACATTGAAATAGCACCCCTCTATTTTTTCCACAAACACTGCGCCGAAGCCTTGTACCGCATACGCACCAGCTTTATCCAACGGTTCCCCTGTTGCCGCATACCGCCGAATCTGGACCGGCGTCAGCACACTCAGGGTCACACGCGTTTCTACAGCATCCGTGATGCACATTCCATTGCCGACCACCGCAATTCCGGACCAAACACTATGAACCTTCCCGGACAGCTCACCCAGCATCTTGCAGGCTTGAGTCTCGTCGCCGGGCTTCCCATAGACTTTTCCGTCCAGAACAACAATCGTGTCAGCGCCGATAATGATGTCAGTCGGGGAGCCCCCCCTCGCCACATCCTGCGCCTTTGCCCGTGCATGTTCCCGAACCAGCTCACTTGGTGGCAATGCCGCCTCATTGTTTTCTTCGGCCATACTTGGTAGAACTCTAAAATCACATCCTACCTGACGAAGCAATTGCTCACGACGCGGCGATGCCGAAGCCAGAATAATTCCCGTAGTCAAGACCCCCTAAAAACGCTGGAAAAAAATCATTGCAATAACAACGCCAATAACGCTGATGAGATTGGGTTGCAAGGTAATCCCAAATTTGAGATGCACAATAAATAGATTGAGACTGGCTGGCGACATATCAAAAATGACGTATTTTTTCGTCACATAGGGAGCTATTCCTGACAATGCAGAACTTTCTGCAATCAACTCGCCCAATAATCCCCCAATAATCGCACCCGCCAAAAAGAACAGCAACCACACAAAAAAGCTTTTTGTTTTGCCTCCCCGCAACCCGTTTCCCCTCCTATGGCTTCCTTCGCGTTAATTTTTCTTCTAACCGATATATTATTCGCCGAGCAACAGAAAAAGTCCTTGCCGCCACAAGGACCTGCTTTGTTATATTTTACACTATAGGCAGCGTCTACAGCAAGGAAAAAGGTCGGGAGATATCTCCCGACCTTTTCGCAACAGGGTTATTAGCTTGAAGTTAACAATTAGAGTCCGAGAACTCCGAAGAATAGCCAGCACACGAATGCGCCAACTACGGACATCGCCAATCCCCACATCAGCAATTTACGGAACAGTTTCGCTTTGTCTTCATGTTCTCCAGCGCAGGCGATGCAAAGAGCGCCGAGTGTGGACAACGGAGATGTGTCAACCAAGTGGGCGCCGACATTGATAGACGAAATCAACGCTACGGGATTGCCGCCGCCAACTTCTTTGATCAGACCGGGGACCATCGGCAAAAACATCGGCATAACCACGCCAGAAGAACTGGAATATGCCGAAATAACACCAGTAATCAATCCGAGCCAAGCATTGACAGTCACAGGATTGGACACCGCGCCGATCATTTTGACTAAAGCGTTCAGTCCACCAGCTTGGTCCATGACGTCAACAAGAACGGACACGCCGCAGACCATGATAATAACAGCCCACGGCTGCGATTTAACAGCTTTTTCACTGTCACCGGCGCCAAGCAGCATCAAAAAACCCGCCAGCACAAAGGCAACAGATCCGACATTGGAGACCATGTTCAGGAACTGCTTCGGCAATGCCGCTTTCATGCCAGGCAAGCCAGGAATAACGACTGCAATAATGAGGAGAGCAATTGCAGCCAAAGTCTGTATCTGGGCAGCATTAAACGGTTCCGGTTTCGGAGCCAATTCATCAATATCAATTTTGACCTCACTGGATTTCATCATCCAAGCCCAGCCACCCATAACGAAAAAGCCGCCGATGTTAACGACGCCTTGGGCAACTTCGGAGTTGAAGTGAATCTTCCATGCCAAGGCATCAAGGGAAATCTGTTTGGTAAGTTCAGGAAGACCAGGAGCCATTTTGGCAATAAGGCCATTAGAAATAATACCAGTCGGAGCAAACGGAGAGAAAGCGGCGCCATTCGCTGCGCCGACAACAAGCAATGTCATCAAAAATGCAGGCATGCCGACGCGAGTCGCAATCGCCATGGCCACCGGCGCCATCAAGGCCGTCCCGGCGATGTTGCCAGGCCCGATGGTAGTGATAAAGGTAGTCAGTACAAAAATAATCAAGGGAATAACTTTTGTGTTGCCTTTGCACATACGAACCGAATAAGCGGTCAGTTTTTCCATGGTCCCATTGGTACGAGCGATACCAAATAGGAAGGTAACACCAATCAGAATCATGAACAGGCTCAGAGGGAACGAGTTCATGACCTTGGCTCCGGTCATTCCGGCCCAGACGCCGCCTACGATAATAGCAAAACCAATAGATAAATAACCGACGTTCAGGTCTTCATTGATACAACTGATAACAACAACAATAGTAAGAGCCACAATCGACATAATTGCCGCAAGGGAAATATCCATCCGAAACAATACCTCCTACTGATTATTACAATTTGCAAATTTCTAAAAAAAAGAGCTCACCAAAAGTCAACCTAATGCTTCTCTCGCAGTACAGTCTGTCCATGCCACCTCCTCACGCAACACCAGTTGCTTTTAAGTTCTATAG
>DATMYT010000432.1:0-2115 GCA_035560855.1 Negativicutes bacterium
AACGGGAAGGATTTTGGGAGAAGAAAATCCATGGATGGTTGTTACCATTGGTGTTTTTATCAGGCTGCTATAGGTCAGGGGCAAGAAATCATAATTATTGTGGATGATGTCGAAATCATCGGCATGCTCCATGACTTCGGAGATATGCAAAGACTCCCAAACCTTGGCATCCAGATCTCTGTCTTCTTCATAAGGTGTTTTGCATACGCTGCGGAGTTTAGCCGCCGTTAATGAATCGCCGGTTGCATACAGTGTGACATCAATGTTTTCCTTCACAAGTCCTTCTGCCAATAAGGAAACGACTCTTTCCCAGGGACCATAATGTCGCGGTGGCGTTCTCCACGCAATAGGTGAAATGATGGCAATTTTCATAGTTGAAAAATCCTCCCGCTTCATTAGTTACTAATAAAAGTACTTCGGCACAGCCGAGGGCGAAGCCTTTATTCATGACCCATCCAATGCTTTTAATTTTCAGAAATATCAAAAAGCGCCACAAACAAAAAAACCGGAGACGTGTAGTCTGCGGTTTTTTGCAGCAGTTGTTTAGGTTATTTTTTCGCTTGGGTGAGAGCTGTGGCAAGGGTGGAAAGCTTTTCGGACATTGTAGCTAACATCTGGGTATTGGCGGTTAACGTCTGGATTGTATCCGCCTGTTGTTCAGCGATCGTGTCGATCTGGTTGACTTCAGTGGTGATTTTTTTTATGGAATTGTTGATCTCATTGAGGATGTCGGTGATTTCGGTGGCGGATTTGGAACTGTCTACAGCAAGCTTGCGGACTTCTTCGGCGACGACGCCAAATCCTCGACCGAGTTCTCCGACACGGGCAGCTTCGATCGCTGCATTGAGACCTAAAAGATTGGTTTGCGCGGCAACTTTTTTTATAAATCCGACGACGGCATCTGTTTCAGTGACCTGCTTGTCGGTTTGCTCTGCAAAGCTTTTTAAAAATTTGCTACTGGCCGCCATTTCTTGTGCTTGCGCGCTGATTGATTGGGTTGAGGCGGATAATTCCGTGGCTGATGCTGATAGTTGCCGAGCTGTTTCCTGGAGGATGTCGGCTTTTTCGAGCGATTCGTGAATAACCACAGCACCGACGACATTGTTATTATCATCCGTAATCGGAAGACTAATGGCTACGTAGGGGAATCCATATAATTCTTTTGGCACTAATGTCGTAATGCGTTCTCTTTTTGTCAGTGATTGATGCAGAGCGGAGCCAGGCTTGATTTTGTCGCCTACTGCTACTTGATGGGCCAACTCTGGAATGCAATTTACTGCTATTAATTTTTCCAGGTCCGAGACGACCATTCCGATAGGTGCGTTAACTAGTTTGGGGATGTAGCTGGCGACGTGCGCAAAACACTCCAGAGGAGATAGGCAACCTTCCACTACAATCATTCCTTCTTTCATAAAAAACAATAGTTACGCTTCCATTTTAGTAGTCTTCTGTATTTTCTGTCATATTCCTGCAAGGAATGATTCAGGCGTGATTGCGTCATTGCAAAAAGCTTCCTGCCGTAAAATATACAGTAGGAAGCTTTTTGATCGAATAGGAAGGTGCTTTTTAAACAGTTGCGCTGGCGGTGACGAGACGTACTCCCAAGTCAAACGCTTTCTGACAATCCAGCGGAAATTGGTCGTTGCGGCGCTTGGCTTTAGCGACTGGGTCAAACGCAGTCACTACATATTTCGCATAATCGTCAAATTGATAAGTGTCGGTGACGAAAAGGGACTCAGCCGAGCCGAAGGTACGCCGCAACATCATTTCGGTGATCTGAAGATGTTGATCATAACCGGACAGCTTTTTGCGGTCTTCATTCACATTCATTGTGTAGAGTATCGCAGTCGAGATTTTTCCTTTAAATAGGGAAGAATAGTTTTCATCGTAGACCAGATATTGAAAAATTAATCGCTCCAGAAAAGAACGCATTGCGCCGGTGGCGGCACCCAGATAAATTGGTGATCCAAGCAGCAGCGCATCGACGTGCTCAACCTTTTCCAAGATAGGCGTCAATTCATCTTTATAGGCGCATTTTCCATAGCTGGGACTGCCGATTCGTTTGCAGGCGAAGCAACTGACACAACCTTTGAAGTTCAGATCATACAGATGAAC
>DATMYT010000433.1:0-12545 GCA_035560855.1 Negativicutes bacterium
AATTTATAGATAGGCTGACCGGAAAAACTGGAGGCCACATGACTCTTTGCGAGTTATGTGGCTTTTTTATTTTTCTGGGCTTAATCCCAAATTTTATGTGGAAGGGGAAACGTTTTGATGAGTGAGCTTTCGCCCAAGGAACGTTTGTTGAGAGTTTTTAATCGAGAAGCCGTGGATCGCTCTCCCGTCATATGTCCAGGGGGAATGATGAATGCCGCTGTCGTCGATGTTATGAACAAAACTGGTCATAGCTTGCCGGAGGCGCATCATAACGATCAATTGATGGCTGAACTTGCCAATGACGTTCATGAACTTACAGGCTTTGAGAACATCGGAATTCCATTTTGTCTGACAGTTGAAGCCGAAGTTTTGGGGTCTGCCGTTGATTATGGGACTCTGTCCTGCGAACCCAAGATCATCAGTGAACTATATCCATCCGTTAAAGATGTGATATTTAAAGATCAGGCCCAGTTACTTCGGAACGGTCGTATCGGAACCGTTGTGCAAGCCGGTTATCGCTTGAGCCTTGAACATCCCGAACTACCGATTATTGGGAACTTGACCGGTCCCACAAGTGCGGCGGCATCCATTGTTGATCCGATCACTTTTCTGAAGGAACTGCGTAAAGATCGCGACGGCGCTCATCGAGTGTTGAACTATGTGAGCGAACATCTGAGCCGTTATGCCCGGTTGATGATGGATAACGGCGTCAACATTTTTTCAATAGCCGATCCAACGGCTACCGGTGAGATTTTGGGACCCAAGCTGTTTGCCGAGTACGCAGTGCCCTATTTGAATACGGTCATTGATTCCATTCATGATGCCGGTGGGAAAGTTATCGTTCATATTTGCGGTGAGATGAGGGCGGTCAGGCCCTTGATTCCTGAGATTCATAGCGACGCAATCAGTACGGACGCAATGGTAAATTTGCAGAAACTAAAGAATGAGTATCCACAGCTTGTTACTATGGGGAATTTGAGCACTTTTTTACTGGAGTGGGGAACGGCTGGAAAAGTGTCCGAGCAGACCGAACGCTTGGTAAATGCGGGGATTGATATTATTTCTCCAGCCTGTGGTCTAAGCACATCTACTTCGCTGACAAATATTCAGTCTATGACGGGTACTGTAAAAAATATTGCTTGAGAAAAAAGTCGATACCTTTTCACAAATTAGAATAGAGGGAGGCCTACTGATGTCCACAAAAAAGGATAAGTTGTTTCAGAAATTATCGGATGCAGTGGTTGAAATGAACGAGGAGGAAGCGATTCGCATCTCACATGAGATCATCACGGAAGGAATCGATGCCTACGAGGCAATCGAGAACGGCCTGTCCCTCGGCATGGATCGCGCTGGAAAGCTGTTTGAAGAGGAAGAATATTTTATTCCTGAACTGTTGTTATGTTCGGATGCAATGTACGCCGGACTTGAGGTGCTTAAACCACACATAAAACTAGATGCGCAGGGTGAAAAACACAAAGTGGTTATTGGCGTGGTGGAAGGGGACACCCATGACATCGGCAAGAATCTTGTAAAAATCGTTCTGGAAACTTCCGGCTTTGAAGTATTTGATTTGGGTCGAGATATTCCACCCCAACAGTTTGTCGATAAGGCCAAGGAAGTCAAAGCAAATATTATTGCCATAGCTACGTTGATGACAACAACAATGGAAGGTATGGAGCGTGTGATCCGGATTTTGCAGCAAGAAAAAGTTAGGGATGAGTACAAGGTGATTGTTGGTGGAGCACCAATTTCGCAAAGTTTTGCCGATAAAATCGGCGCCGATGCATATGCCGTCAATGCCGCCGCTGCGGTAAAGATTGCAAAACGACTGGTAGGGTAATCAATATGCGTTTTTCATACCTAAAAATAAGAGAAGGAATAACCTTGGCGCAGCTAAAGAATCAAATGGATTTTCAGGTAAAGTTTCTGCAGCCGACCGGAACCGTTGCGGCAACAGTGCCTGTAGGGACGACGGTGCTTGCTGCTGCCCGCCAGGCGGGTATTTTGCTTGAGTCACCCTGCAATGGCAATGGGACCTGCGGCAAATGCCGGGTGAAAGTGGCGAAAGTAATAAGGCTGGCCTGCCAGGCGTCGGTGGAAAGTGACCTTGACGTTGAAATTCTGAATCGCCGGGACAGCCATGATGTCCAAATTTTGCAGCATGGGCACGCCTTGGCAATTACCGTGGACAATCGAATGAGTAAAGAATATGATGCTGCGACAGACACTACCCGGATTGTGGCTGATGGCGAGGTGCTGGGTGTAGAAGTCGGAAATACGGCGTCCGCTCACTATGGAATTGTGGTGGATATTGGAACTACTACATTGGTCACAGCGCTATATAACCTAAATAGCGGTGAAGAAATAGCTTCGACCGCGGAATTGAATCCGCAAAGTCATCATGCACAAGATGTGCTGTCGCGAATCAAATTGGCTTCTACTGCGGAGGGGTTGCAACTGCTGCACTCAGATTTTATCCAGGCGTTGAACCGAATGATTCGGGTTGTGGTCGAGCAGTCTGAGATTGATCTGCACCACATCTACGAAATTGTTTTCAGCGGCAATACCTGCATGTTGCATTTGGCGATCAATGTCAATCCGGTTTCTATGGGAAAGTTTCCCTATACACCGGCCATTTATGGAGATGAGTCATATCGGGCCGACCAATATGGGATAGAAATTGCGCCATTTGCCCAGATTTATCTGCCGCCAGTGATGTCGGCCTATGTGGGGGCGGATATTACATCTGGGGTGTTGGCGGCGCAACTGGAAAAACTCAAAGGGATTACCCTGTTTGTTGACATCGGTACCAACGGAGAAATGATCCTGGCGGTTGACGGTCGCATGGTCGCTACTTCCACCGCTGCCGGACCGGCTTTTGAAGGCATGAATATTGCTTGCGGCATGCGGGCGGCTCCGGGGGCTATCGAGAAGTTCCGTCTGGATGAAAACGGGGAAACTGAGGTTACGACAATTGGCGATCAACCGGCGATAGGAATTTGCGGCAGCGGGTTGGTAGATATCATAGGTGAGCTTGTGAAACACGGACACATTAGGCCCAATGGCAAACTGGCGGAGTCACCCTTTCAGGTTACAGAAAAGGTATTTGTTTCACAGAAAGATATTCGCCAGGTGCAACTGGCCAAAGGCGCTATTCGGGCTGGAATTGAAACGATGCTGGAACGGACCGGTGTGCAGGCCGAAGCGGTGGATAGAGTGTACATCGCCGGTTCATTTGGCTACCATTTGAATCCAGACAGCCTGATTCACATCGGACTTTTACCGCCAACATTTCGGGATAAAATCGAGTTTCTCGGCAATACGTCAAAAACCGGCGGGCAGGCGTTTTTACTGAATCAGTCTTTACGGCGCAAAATGGCGAAATTGGTTGAAACGGTAGAAATTATCGAATTGGCGACTATCGGGAACTTTGATAAACTTTTTATCCATTGTCTCAGTTTTTAATAGGTTTGCATTTTTGCTTTGAAAAATAATAACAATGGGAGGGTAACATCGTGAAAAAACAACTGGTTGCATTCATTTTATCCATCGTATTGATGCTCGGCCTAGTAACCGGCTGCGGTCAGGAAAAAAAGGCGGAGACAAAACCGGAACCGGTGAAAAAGGCCATCCGTATTGGCTATCAGACCGGCAGCTCGCTGACAATCCTGGCCAAAGCCAAAGGGTTATTTGAAGAAGAATTCGGTAAAGATGGCACTACAGTAAATTATACGTTGTTTTTGGCTGGACCGCCCATGGTGGAAGCTCTGGCGGGAAGCCGGCTGGACATTGCCAACCTGGGACCGTTACCGGCGATTTCGTCTCGGGCAGGTGGGATTGACGTCAAAGCGGTAGCTAGATCATATTCTGATGATTTTTATTATGGATTGCTGGTGCGACCAGATTCTGCAATCCGTTCCGTTAAGGATTTGAAAGGCAAAAAAGTCGGGGTTCAGGTGGGCTCCGGAGCGCATTTGTTTTTCTTGTTACTGCTGGAACAAAACGGTCTGAAACCTTCAGACGTCAATGTAGTGAACATGGTAACCTCGGATCAGCAAACGGCTCTGGTGTCGGGAAATATTGATGCTGTAGCTACCTGGCAGCCGTTTGTGGCGACGATCGAACTGTCAAAGGCCGGCAAGGTGCTGGTGGATTCGAAAAATGTTATTCGCACCGTGGGCGTATATCTGGCCCGCAATGAATTCGGACAGAAAGATCCGGAACTGGTCGCACGTTTCCTGAAAGTGCATCAAAAAGCGGCGGAATATTTGAAGAGTAATCCGAACGAAGCGATCGCGCTGATCGCTAAGGAAAGCAAAATCCCCGAAGCGGCGTTGGCAAAATCACTTAAGACGATTGAGTGGCAATTGGCATTCACGGATGATGATGTGAAAGTGCTGACCCAATCCAAGGATTTTCTCAAAAACAACAATATCATCAAAAAAGATTTTGATATCAATGAACTGCTTGATAGAAGGTATCTGGGGAGTAGCGGCGCAAAATAAAAAATCATTGGGTTATTTAAATAATGTCGTGTGGACGACATACATGCAGAAAGGTCTCTTGCTATAATAAAGCAACTTAAATTTTGGAGAGACCAAAGAGTTTCGCTGACTGCAAAAAGTGGAGGCGACCAGAGTAATAATCTGGTCACCTCCACTTTTTTAATGGACTGAAAAGGAGTGTTTAACAGTGAAAAAAAGACAATGGTTATGGGTCGCGATTTTGTTGGTTGTGGTTGGAGTGGTGACCGCTTGCGGCAAGGCTCCGGAGCCGAAGGCAGAGCCAAAAGCACAAGCGGCTAAAGCGAGCAGGGAAATTCGGATCGCCTACCAGACTGATAGCACAGTGATCAAATTGGCTAAAGCCAAAGGTTGGTACGACGAAGAATTCGCCAAAGATGGAACTACTGTAAAATATGCATCGTTTTTATCCGGTCCACCGATTATTGAAGGACTGTCAGGCGATAAGCAGGATATTGGAATTGTCGGCGACATGCCGCCAGTGACGGCCAAGGCAGCTGGGGTTGATCTCAAAGTGATTGCCCGGTCCGGTGTAGTTCCCTTCACGAACGCCGTAGTCATTCCGCCCGATTCACCCATCAAATCCGTTGCGGATCTAAAGGGGAAAAAGGTGGGTCTGCAGCTGGGATCTGCCAGTCATCATCTTTTAGTGTTGCTGTTGCAGAAAGAAGGCATTAAGGTCAGTGATGTCAATGTAGTCAATCTGGCGACCAGTGACCAGCAGGCGGCTCTGGAGTCAAGGAATATCGATGCAGTGGTCACGTGGGAGCCATGGGTGGCCATCCTGGAAAACGCTAAAGCCGGGAAGGTGTTGGTGGATCAGCGGGATATTAAGCGCCATATCAGCGTATATATTCTCCGCAATGAATTTGGCGTCAAAAATCCAGATTTGGTGGAGCGCTTCCTGCGGGTAAACCAGAAAGCCATTGAGTATATCAAACAACATCCGGATGAAGTACTCGAAATACTGTCGAAGGAAAGCAAACTTTCAGTGCCGATTCTGGCGAAAGCATTTAAGGCAACCGATTGGGATCAACGGATTCTGGATGCGGACATAGAAGGATTCCAGAAGGTTAAGGAATTTTTGCAGGCACAGAAAGTGCTAAAAAAAGATTTCGATGTCAAGGACTTAATTGACAGAAGCTACCTGCAAAAAGCAGGAATTCTATAGCAAAGGAGCGATTGGTTATGCCATTGAAACAACGATATTTTTTCACATCGGAGTCGGTGACGGAGGGGCACCCGGATAAGCTCGCCGACCAAATTTCCGATGGGATTGTAGATGCCGTATTGCGACAGGATCCGCATGGACGTGTGGCCTGCGAAACCAGCATAAATACCGGCTTGGTTTTATTAACGGGTGAAGTTACGACGACAGCCAATGTAAACTACAGTCAAATTGTCAGGGATACCATTGAAAAAATCGGTTATACAAAATCGGAGTATGGGATTGACGCGAAAACAGCAGCTGTCCTCATTTCATTGGATCAGCAATCACCTGATATTGCTCAGGGTGTGAATCAGGCGCTGGAAGTCCGTCACGGCCATAGTCATGACGATTGGGACAAAATTGGCGCAGGTGACCAAGGAATCGTTTTTGGCTATGCTTCCGACGAGACTCCGGAATATTTACCGACACCGATCGCATTGGCCCATCGTTTGGCAAGAAGGTTGGCGGAAGTTCGTAAAAATAACCTGTTGACCTATCTTCGTCCGGACGGTAAAACTCAAGTCACTGTGGAATATGAAGACCATGTGCCGATCCGGGTGGATACAGTGCTTATTTCAGCCCAACATGATCCGGATGTATCGTTGGAGCAATTGGCTGCTGATCTGCGACGTTGGGTCATTGATGAAGTGATTCCGGAGAAACTGATTGACGATAAAACAAAATTTCTGGTTAATCCTACCGGCCGATTTGTTATCGGCGGGCCGCAGGGAGACGCTGGGCTTACCGGGAGGAAAATAATCGTGGATACTTATGGCGGATATTCGCGTCACGGTGGTGGTGCTTTTTCCGGCAAAGACCCAACGAAAGTTGACCGCTCGGGAGCCTACGCGGCCCGCTATGTGGCCAAAAATCTTGTTGCCGCCGGTTTGGCAAGGAAGGTTGAAGTTCAGATCGCTTATGCCATAGGCGTGGCCCGACCGATTTCTGTTTTTGTCGACACTTTTGGAACCGGAGTGGTAAGCAATCGGGAATTGCTGGCGATTATTGATGTGTTTTTTGATTTGCGCCCGGCTGCCATTATTGAGCAATTGGGATTGAGACAGCCGATTTACCAGCAGGTAGCTGCTTATGGTCATTTTGGGCGAAATGAATTGGATGTGCCGTGGGAAAAACTGGACAAAGTCGCCGTCCTCTCGCAAACATTTCATCAGAAAGAAAATGTGGCAGTGGGACAATGACGGTAACAAGAAAAGCAAAACACATTGCCATCTATGGTAAGGGCGGCATCGGAAAATCTACGACCACTTCCAATATCAGTGCGGCATTGGCCGAGGCTGGTCACCGGGTAATTCAGATCGGCTGCGATCCCAAAAGCGATTCGACCAATAACCTGCGCGGCGGCAAGTATTTACCGACGGTTCTCGACAGTCTGCGCGAAGGCGGCAATGTAAAAATAGAAGATATATCAGACGCTGGGTTCAAGGGGGTTCTTTGCATTGAGGCGGGCGGGCCGGTACCGGGAGTAGGCTGCGCTGGTCGCGGTATCAATGCGGCGGTTTCCCTGCTGCAGGAATTGAATTTGTTTGAAGAATTCAACGCGGACTATGTTTTGTATGATGTGCTGGGTGACGTGGTTTGCGGCGGGTTTGCCGTACCTATCCGGGAGGGAATGACTGACCGGGTGTATGTAGTGACTTCATCCGATTTTATGGCAATTTATGCCGCGAACAACCTCTTTCGGGCTATCAGTAAATATGCTCCATCCGGTGGCGCTTTGCTGGGTGGAGTGATTGCCAACAGTGTTTCCGCCACCTATTCGCAGACGATTGTTGATGATTTTGCCGGACGTACTGGGACTAGCGTTATCGGCTACGTGCCGAGATCCTTGGCTGTGTCTCAGAGTGAATTATATGGACAGACGGTGATCGAAGCGTCGCCGTCTTCACCCCAGGCTGAGGTATATCGCAATTTGGCGCGGTATATTGCCGAAAATGAATCAACGACAGTTCCCAATCCACTTAGTGTCAATGAGCTCAGACAATGGGCCCGCGAATGGGGTGACCGCTTGTTTGAGGTCGAGCAGGGAATAGTGAAAATGGCGGCATCAATATAGGGGGATGTACGGTGAATCTTCGCAATAGTAAAACTCCACCGATTCGGGAAAAACGACTGAATTCGGTTCAGGCTTATTTTGGTGATATTGCCCCTTTACTGACAGAATTTCAGCAAAATACAGTGAGGCCTCGGATACGGACTTTTTCACAAGCCTCAGTGGATGATATTATTTCTGTTCTGCAGGTCATTAGTGGCATTCATCAATCGGTTGCCATTATTCATGGTCCGCGAGGCTGCGCTGCCAGCCGGTTGTCCTTTGAGCGAAATGGAGTGGAGGACAGCTACTGGACTGTGACTGATCTGAATGAGCGGGATACGATTATCGGGGCCGAGAAGGTCCTGTGCAGAACTGTTGTGGAAATGTACCGGCGGTATCGGCCGCAGGTGATATTTATTGTCGCAACGCCAGTGGTGGCTATCAATAATGATGATATTCTGTCGGTCGTGGAAGAGTTGCGGGAAGAACTCAAATGCGAAATTGTTCCCATCTTCAGCGACGGGTTCAAATCCAAAATTGGTGCTACCGGTTTTGATGTTTTAGCGCACGCCTTGGTTAAATATTTGCCGCTGGAGCGGTCGGGGGAACCGGCTGAGTTCATCAATTTACTGGCGACGACCGAGAATGGGCGGGAGATTACAGAGCTTCAGCAGTTGCTGACGCAACTGGGACTTCAGGTAAACCTGCTGCCGCGGCTTGGAAGTATGGAAACTATCAGCAGGGCTTCGCATGCACGAATTTCCGTAACGGTAAATCGAGATGAGTCAAATTATCTGGCAACATTGCTGCAGGACGAATATGGGGTGCCGGCATTGAAAATGGAACCGCCGATTGGGATTGACGGCACTTCCCGATGGTTGCAGCAAATTGGGGAAGCAACGGGTAATGCGGCTGGGGCGGCGGAACTTGCGGGGAATGAAACGCGGCGTATAAAAGCATTGATACAGGAAACAAAACTGGAAAATAAGAGAGTCTATATCAGCGCCTCCCCGGCCATAGCTGTTGCGATCGGGAACCTGGTCCGTGAATTGGGCGGTAAAATGGCGGGGGTGACGGTCGAATATATTGATAGCACTCATCAGGAGCAGTTGCAGGCATTGCAGACGGAGCATTCCCTGCAGCAACTACATGTCGCGCAGGGTCAACCGTTTGAGGTCATCAATATTCTTAAACTTTTGAAACCCGATCTTTTTATTGGTGAGCCGGAGCAGGCCGTTTGGGCGGCCAGGCTGGGAATTCCGGTTGTTTCATTGTCTGCTGTAGGTGTTTTTGGTTATGAAGGGGTTTTGCGCTTCTCACGCCAGGTCGCTAAAGCTCTGAACAACGGTTCTTTTGTCAGCCGTTTGGCGGCGACTAGTCAGCTTCCCTACAAATCGGGCTGGTACCAGAAAAGTGTCAACTGGTACATCAAACAAGAGGTGAAGTGACGTGGCGTTGACAATGAAAAATACAGGCAGGGGCTGTGCTTTACATGGCGCGATCCAGACGCTGCAAGCGATTCCTGGAGTAGTTCCAATCCTCCATTCCTCGGCCGGTTGCGGTATCCAACACTATCTGGGTGCTGGGACAACCAGTGCTCATAGCGGCAACTTCATCCCGTCTACTAATGTAGCAGAAAAACAAGTGGTGTTTGGTGGAACATCTCGTTTGCGAGAACAGATAAAAAATACCGTGCGTCTGATCGAGGGCGAACTTTACGTCGTTCTGGGCGGCTGTGCGACCGAACTGGTTGGGGATGATATTCCGGCAATGGCCAAGGAATCCCGAGAACAAGGATATCCGGTCATTGATATTGCCTGTCCGGGATTCCGTGGCGATGCGTATACCGGGTATCAGCTGGCGATTCAGGGACTGATCCGGCACCTGGCCACATCGACCAATTTATCATCGGAGGCGAAAGTACCGGGACTGGTAAATGTTTTTGGTGTGGTACCGGGACAGAATGCTTTTTGGGAGGGAGATCTGGCGGAAATTCGCAGCTTGTTGGAACAAGTGGGCCTCCAGGCAAATATCTTTTTTGGCGAAGGGGCGGGGATTGAACAGTGGAAAATCCTTCCTCGGGCCGAACTGAATGTGACACTGTCCAGTTGGGGACTTCCTGCTGTCCGATCCCTGCAAGAACTCTATGGCACACCGTATGCAGACTGTCCATATTTGCCTGTCGGTGAATCGGCAACTAAAGAGTTTTTGCAGTCGATAATCGTCGCTTTACCCAATACAAAAGTGCGAGTTGAGGCGCTGACAGAACGGGGCGGACGAAGCTGGTCCTATTATCTGGGCAGAGTGGCCGATGCTTATATGAAAAACAATTTTCAAAAGGAGTTTGCCTTAGTCGCTGAAACTGCTCAGGGGTTAGGCTTACTGAAGTGTTTGACACAGGACTATGGATTGATTCCCAAAGTCTGGGCGATATCCGATGCTCCGACGGTGGAGGCGCAAGCAGTGATACAGGGAGAAGTGAACAAATTGGCCGTTTCCGTGCGGCCCCAAATTGTTTATAGTGGAGATGTCGGAGAAATTCATGATTTGATTCGCGCCAGCGCGGTGGAGCTTATCCTTGGAAGTTCATTGGAAATCAAAGTCTCCAGGGAATTGGACATTCCACTGTTACAGATATCTTTTCCTCTGACAGATAAGATCATTTTGGGTAGGACATATGCTGGATATCGGGGAGGATTGACACTGCTGGAGGATTTGGGCAACGAAATTATTGCCAACGAACAGGGAGGAAAATAACATGAGCGAAAGCACAAAACAACTTTATCGTGAACTGGAGATCAAAAACAATGTCATTGTAGAGGGGATCAGCGTTGACCCTGCGATTTTCAGCCATCTGGATTTTACACGCAAAGTTCAGAAACAAATCCACATCCTATTTGAAATGGACCATGATTCACATGTTGGCACTGATTTCCCTTTTGGCTTTTCCACTCCCACTGGCTTGAACATCCAATTTCGCTGGGATGCCCGGTCTCCCTATTCCATTAGGCTCCGTTCCGGCCAATATGCGCTGTTTTTTGAGGAGGAAGAACTTTTTCCTATTACGTTTCTCGACCGCCCGGCGTACTATGATCTTCAAACCACCGACGGGGAAGCTATGTCCCAGGTTGCGATTTACCGTCGCAAAGGTGCATTGTTTGTCGCGTATAGCAACGAATGCTTTTTGAAAGAAAAAGGGCAGGACTGCCTGTTCTGCAATATCAATGCGACAAAAGACATATACGGGGAAGTGGAGGGAATCTCATGGAAGACTCCGCGCCAAATCGGCGAGACGGTTGCGGCAGCTTACAAAAATGGCGCCCGTCATATTACCATCAGTGGAGGATTTATTCCTGAACGGCGCGAAGTCGACTATTATTTCGATGTAGCCGAAAGCATCCAGGAACTGACGGGGCGATCTGACTTCAATGGTACGGCAGTCATTGGAGCGCCGCTCGACCTGGAAGTGATTGATCGTTACAAGGAAGTGGGATACCGAACTATCGGCATGAATATTGAAGTTTGGAATAAGCATATGTTTAACGCCATTTGTCCTGGCAAAGCGGTTCATTGCGGTGGGTGGGACCATTGGGTGAATGCGCTCGAATATGCAGTGAAGGTGTTCGGGTTCGGGCGGGTTCGTTCCAATATTGTTTCCGGCATCGAGACGAAACAATCCATGTTGGAAGGCATTGAGTATCTGGCAGGAAAAGGCGTGATTTGCTTTCCGGAAGCATGGTGCCCCAACCCCGGATCAGCACTGGAAGGTCACCGTTCGCCGGAGCCGGGTTGGCATTACGATGTGGCGCTGAAAACAGCGGCCATTTTTCGCAAGGCTGGCTTCACTTATGATCAGTTATATGACTGCTACGCCTCGCCTGATAGCTTGGTTCACGACATTTATCGAATCGAAGACGGCATTAATAAGTAGGTCGTTGTTGACAAGAAAATGTAGATACTGTAGAATTACGCAAACAAATACTTGTAGTTTCTGCAGCAGTTGCTGTAATGAAAATGGGCAGTTATATTTCGCCGAGCAGAAAGACTGCAGGCCAAGCAACCCTTTGACGGGTAGCTTGGCCTGTTTGCGTATAAAAGACAGAAAAACTGAAGGGAGGCGATGACTGTCATGCAAAAAGCACAACCAAGCCTATTGAAAGCTCTACAGCCGGAAGAGATCGCACGATTCAAGCAATTAGCTGAACTTATGCAGATGAAGGCGGGGCAAGTGATTTTTGCAGAAGAAGATTTTGCGGATGCGGTGTACATTGTTGAACAGGGGCATGTAAAAATTTATCATAACTCAGTTGCCGGTAAAAATTCCATCATGTCGATACGCGGACCGGGCGATTTGTTTGGGGTAGCTGCCGTATTGCTGAGGGAAAAGCGGTGCGCTTTTGCCGAAACGATGGGAGAGGGCGCGATCTGGCGAATGGAAGGAAAAACATTTGTCGATATGGTATATGAATGCCCTCGGTTGGCAATGGAAGTGGCGCTGACTCACGGACGGTATCTGCGGGATGCCGAAACTGCGATCGGGCAATTATTGTCCATGGATGCGGACCAACGGGTAGCCTGGCTGTTGCTCCGTTTGGCCAGCCCGGTTTCAACGCCTGAGGGCGAAAAAATTCGCATCAGTGTCCGGTTGACGCATCAAGATCTGGCCAGCATGATTGGCAGTTGCCGTCAGACGACAACGACAGCCTTGGGGCGATTGCAGCGCGCAGGGATTATCAATTTCGGCAAACGGTATATTGAT
>DATMYT010000434.1:0-6061 GCA_035560855.1 Negativicutes bacterium
ACATGTGCAGGAAGCAACAGAATTTCTAGGACTTCGTAAGTGTATTTGACATAAATCGATAGATTTGTTACGATGCTATTAGTAGCAATTCCTAATAGGAGGCTTGACGTGAAAACTATCACTTGCTTGTCGATCGTGGCGGCTCTTTTGACGTTGCCGAATCTGGCGCAGGCCATGCATATCATGGAAGGCTTTTTGCCGCCGCAGCATGCGCTTTTCTGGCTGGTGGTCGTAGCTCCGTTTCTTCTTGTAGGAATCATCAAGATCAACAGACTGCTGAAAGATCACCCGGACCGCAAGCTGCTGCTCGGACTGGTCACGGCATTTGTTTTCGTTCTATCGGCGTTGAAGATGCCTTCTGTCACAGGCTCCAGTTCTCATGCGACCGGCATCGGCCTGGCGGCGATTTTATTCGGGCCGTGGGTGGCCGGAATTGCGGCCGGCATTGTGTTGGCGTTTCAAGCGCTGTTGTTGGCGCATGGCGGACTGACGACCTGGGGGGCAAACACTTTTTCGATGGGAATCGCGGGTGGGATTACGGCTTATCTGGTTTTTCGCGGCATTCGGGCAGCGGGGCTGCCGGATAAGGTGGCGGTCTTTGCCGCGGCGGCTCTGGGCGATCTGGCGACTTACATGGTAACTGCCGGGCAACTAAGCGTGGCGTTTCCCGATCCGGTCGGCGGGATTGCGGCTTCGTTCGTGAAGTTCGCCGGAGTTTTTGCGTTGACGCAGGTGCCGCTGGCGATTAGCGAAGGACTGCTCAGTGTGGTGGTGTACAATACCCTGCTGCGTTACAATGATCAGGGATTACTGCATCTCTGGTGGAAAGGGCAGGAGCATGAACATGAAAAAATATGAGAATCTGATTTTGATTTTGTTGGTTGTCGTCATTGTGGCTTTCCCTTTAATTTGGAAAGCCGGCGCTGAGTTCGGCGGGGCTGATGATCAGGTGAAGGATGTCGTGGGCGAGATCAATCCGGATTATAAACCATGGTTCAAATCGCTCTGGACACCCCCTTCCGCAGAAGTCGAGTCTTTCCTGTTTGCGGTGCAGGCCGCGATTGGCGCCGGAGTGATCGGCTATTGGATTGGATTTCAGCGGGGTCGCCGCTCAACCCGGTCCACCTGAGTTTATATGTTATATCTTGATTATCTGTCTTATCACAACCGATTTTCACACCTCAGCATACTGGAGAAACTGGCCGTGGGGTTGGGCGCTTTGATGCTGTCCGTCAGTTCCGGCTCTCCAGCGGTGAATCTGGCGGTGTTTCTTTTTATGTCGGCGATTCTTTGGCGAGCGGGAATGCCTTTTGGCTACTGGCTGCGACTGTGGGGAACCTTGCTGCCGTTTTTGCTGATAGCGGTTGCCACGATTATGTTTAGTTTTTCGCTAGAACCATTTCCTGCGATTTGGCGGATAAACATGGGGTCGGTGTATGTCGGCATTACGACGACGGGATTGCAGGCGACGGAAGCGGCATTGCTGCGATCAGTCGCGGCTTCGGCATGTCTCTTGATGTTGGCGGGAACCACTCCGATCAGCTATCTGGTGGCGTGGGTCTCGCAGGTTGCTTTTCTGCGACCGGTGCTGGAAGTGGCGCTTCTTGCTTATCGCTTTATTTTTGTGATTTTGCATACGGCGGGCCAGATCTATACCGCGCAGCAGTCTCGGCTGGGGTATTCGAACCTGTCGCGGTCGTTACGCTCCATCGGCATCTTGGCTGCCAACTTGGGACGCAAGTCTTTCATCACGGCTCGCGACCTCTTCATCGGACTGTCTTCACGCAATTACACGGAGAGATTGGTGTTTCGCTACCCGCCCCAGCGGGTGGCGCCGATTCGGTTCACGCTCATTGTGGCTTTTTTTGGACTGTCCATCTGGTGTTTTCACTGAACGGAGGAATTGAGTTCATGTCGTTAGTCCCCATTTTGGAAGCGAAAAATGTTTGCTTCAATTACCAGACTGGCAAACCAGTGCTAAAAGAACTGAATATCTCTATACCGGCTGGCGCTCGCGTGGCGATCGTAGGACCGAATGGCGCCGGAAAATCGACGCTGTTCCTGCATTTTAATGCGATTTTGCAGCCGACGTCTGGGGCGCTGTTTTATCAGGGCGTGGCTTATGATTATTCGCGAAAATCGGTGAGCCGGCTGCGGCAAAAAATCGGCATGGTGTTTCAAGATCAGGATATGCAGCTGTTCGCGCCCACGGTGCTGGATGATGTGCTGTTCGGGCCGATGAACATGGGGTTGTCGCTGGCGGAAGCGGAGCGGGCTGCACGGGCGGCGGTGGAAACGGTTGAGATGAGTGAATATCTGGAAGAACCGGTGCATTTTCTCAGCCCCGGCCAGAAGAAACGGGTGGCTCTAGCCGGTGTCCTGGCGATGGAGCCGGAAGTGCTGGTCATGGACGAGCCGACGGCGGGCCTCGACTATGCAGGCAGCCTCAACTTGTGCGGAGTCATGAATCGGTTGCATAAGTCGGGGAAAACGTTGGTCGTTTCGACGCACGACATGGACTGGGTGATGGAGTGGGCGGACTTAGTTGTGGCGATGTACGACGGGCAGGTGTCCGCTTGCGGAACTCCATCGGAAGTGCTGTTGCGTGATGATCATGCGGAGCTCGGATTTGCACGGCCTACGGGATATGGGTCGTCACGGGGGTGTGGGCAATGAAGCTGGGACGCTATCGACACTTCAAGGGTGGTGAATACGAAGTGATCGGCATTGCAAAACATAGCGAGACGGAGGAACCGATGGTAGTGTACCGGGCGCTGTACGGCGAAGGCGGACTCTGGGTACGCTCGGAAGCCATGTTTCAGGAGACGATCGAGCGGGATGGTAAGACTTTCGCGCGGTTTGAGTATATCGGAGAATAGCGGATAGTTCTTGTCGAATGAACGAAACTAAGGTAAAATAAAATTGCATGGGGGCGGATGGGACCTGGTGGTTTCCCCGGTCTTCAAAACCGTGTGTGGGGCGGTGACCCCGTCCTGGGTGGGTTCGATTCCTACACGCTCCCGCCATAGTAAATATAAGGCTTCCAACCATACGTGGTTGGAAGCCTTTTGTAATTTTTATGGGAATACGATGGTTTTGGTGATCGGGCTGGTGATCTAGTGTCGCTTTGGGTGACAGCGGAAAGATTATTTTTGATGATGTTTGGGGCAGAGGACAGTTTGAAATGTCAGGACCTTTTAACGTGCGCCTGCTAAATTTACTCGAAAGCCTGCGAATTTTCCTTTTTGCATATCAAATTATGTGGATCTCTTGTAGTATTGACAAAGAGAGAATTTTCCAAATGACAGTAACACCGAAGTCGTTGATCACAATACCTGAAGAGTTCAATAGGCTAAAAAAGAAGGGGGAATGAGCAATGTGTTTTTTCAAAGGTACTATTTTCAAAGTTGTCCTGCCCTTGGTATTGGTCCTAAGTGTTTTTTCGGGTAACGTAGCGCAGGCGGATGGTCAACCACCTACACCAGCGACTTCACAGTTTGTTGCATTAAACACTTATGGGAGTTTACCTGTCGTGGTTTTGAATCTGACACTTTCATCCATTGATCTTTCCGTTTCCACAACATCACCATTTTATGCCAATACCGCAATGCCGTTTCCATTGGCGGCAGGTCTGCCGGGAGTTTATTTTGCCGGTAGCAATCGCTTTAATAATATTACCACTCCGAATGATCAAACCAAGCCTTCTCTGAAATCGCCGGTAGTTGGATATTCAATTAATTACGGAAATGGGAATAATGCTTCGCCGCCGGTGATGGGCAATTTCGCTTATAGTAAAGCTAATGACTGGATGAGTTTATTTACGCTTTTTCCTTCGTGGACTGCACCTGTCTCCATCAGCAACCAGCAGTATGTGAGTCTTAATAATTTCTCCAACAGCGCTCCTCTCGGTGCGGCTGCATACAATTATGACGTGGTTTCCGGATACCCGAGCGGGAATGGCGCAACTGCAAAAAAAAGCAGTGACTCTACAGTCGCCTATGCTCTCAATGCTGCACAACCCACTACTACCACAGTAAATCTGGCGTTTAAAAATACGGGAAATCCACCAGGAGTTCCAACTTATCAGATCAATATCAGTAGTTTGGGCGCGGGGACGTCGGGAGATGCACCAGGAATACCAAACAATTTTTCAATACTTCATGCGATGCATACCGCCCTTGATATTGTATCCGATGTTGCTGTGTTTGTAGGTGCCGATGGACTTGGCATTGCCGATATAGTTGCCGGCATACCGGCTACGATAGAAGGAATAGTTGCCTCATCTAACAAAAACACAAACGTTTCCACCTACACTTCGTATCCGGCAAAATCCAAGGGAATTCAAGTGTCGGTTTCAAGCAATTATCCAATTTCTTTAACGAGTGGAGACAGCCAGTCTTTGATGTATTCAGCTACTCCAGCGACTAACTGGGAAATGCCATATTTATTCCAGAATGACGTGTTTGTCACAACATTTCGACAGCAGCCGATTAATACAGGATCGGGAGAACGCAATTCGGCGGATACACTGTTTATTACAGTGGTAAACGAAGGTGTTTCTGCTTCGAACCAGTTGCAACAGTATATTAACAGTCCGAATTCCGCGTCAATGGTAGGTGGCGCAAAATACACACCAACCAAAGAGCAAGCACAGGACTCACTCAAAATTTTAACTATATTAACCTTGCTTTCCAAAGACCGTCCCCAGGATGCCAAGACGATTATCGACATGTTTGGTAGTAGTGGAAAGTATCGCGCGATTAAAAATGACCCCAACGCTATGAGCAAATTCAATCTTGAATTGAAAGCCATTTTTGAAAGATATAAAAAGGAGGTGCCGGATGTTGAAAGATATCTGGCAAACCTTGCGCGAAAATAGAAGTGAACTTAGCTAGACGGTTTTGCATGAACTTCATGCGATTGCAGAAGCCTTGGATTTACTTGAGTCATCAGAAAAAACGATAAAGCGAGGGAATGTCAATGTCAAGACGAAATATTCTGCTTTGCGCCCTGTTGATATTCATGACAGTCTTTAACAGCAATGCTTTTGCGACACAACCGCCTCCCTACGCAAGTATTGTGGCATATAATGCAAATTGGGACACAGGTAACCGCGCAAACAACGGGTCAAGACCCGAATTCTCAACGCTGGGAGTTTTGGATGTCATCAATATGACTCCCTGGAATATATCGCTTGGAAGCGCGCCAGGCACACCGTTATTTCCCGGTAATCCCGGTATTGCTTATTTCGGTAGCCAAGGAACTTATTCAGCATGGGAAGGGCAGTGGTTAGCCGGTTTCAATTATAACAGCAATAAATGGGCTCCGAAAAACTCTCAGTCCAATACCACCACGGGCTTTGGCGGCAATTTTGCCTATCATTCAATCCAGGTAGCGCTTAACAATCTGAACAATGTCTGGGAGTTAAAGAATACGAATACGAAAAGCTATGTTAAACCGCTTTATTGGGATTCAATTCCAATTGTAGTCAACGATCCTCCTTTAGCAGATACCAGCAATACTGCCAACCTGACGTTTGCGGTGACTTCCGCTCAGTCTTTTACTGGATTGGCAAAAAACAATACGCCCTTTCCAGCAACAGCCCTGAGCTTTGGCGACGGAACCAATAATTACGGCTGGGAAAACTTTAATATAAGCGGAGCGAATTATGATAATGGCGGTGGCTACAATAGTGCAACACATTTTTTAACTGTCACCGGGTCGGGGACCAATGCAAATACGTGGCAACCGATTACCAAAAACCTAGGGGGAGTGACTGCAAACAACGGTACGGGGGGACTCGTTCAATCACCCAATCTGATCACCGTTGCAGGGCTTATCTATCCAAAATTTTCTACCGATGCTCAAACTAATATTGCTTTTGATCTGGTAGTCATCTTGCAAGCCGGCGGTTATGGTGATATGCAGCTTTTGTTTTTGGCGATTCCGAATAGCAACGATGCCTTCTTGCCAACCGCAAGCACTGTGATACGGTAGCGGGAGATATTGTGATGCATGAGGACCGCTTATGCTTTTTCAATTAAGCGGATACCGTATAACA
>DATMYT010000435.1:0-5874 GCA_035560855.1 Negativicutes bacterium
TTATCGTTGTTTTTACTGTTAAAACAATCCGATCCAACGCCAGTAAGTTGCCGCGCAAATTCCGTATACAATACAGGCCAGAATCGAAACCGGAATCCCTACGCGCGGGAAATCGGCAACTGTTAATTGACCCGTTCCATATACCAGCACGTTCGGGTTGGTGCAATAGAACATCAGGATCGGATAGCCGCCGATGATCATACCTGCAGGCAGTGCCAGCAACGCCGGAGGCAGACCCGCTTCAACGCCTAGAGCAATAACCATTGGTAACATCGCAGTAGCCATAACTGTCGTTCCCACAAAAACAAAGTGCATGAACTGCACAATAAACATGACCACCACTAACAGCAGGAGCACAGCCATCCCCTTTAGCCCAAAGGCAGCAAAAGCAGTTGCCGCCATCCATTTGGCAGCGCCGCTAGTCATCAGCAGGGTACCCAAAGACAAACCGCCGCCGGTAATCAATAGAACATCATAGCTGACATGAGGCGAAGCATCCTTCCAACTCATAACTCCGATTTTCGGGAAAAACAGTGGAATCGTCGCAATCATGCAAGCGATAGTGGTATCGATTTTGGTGATCGAACCGGTTGCCCATAACACCACCACACAAATAAAGATAACCAGTGTATAAATCTCATCGTAGCTCATTTTCCCCATGGCTGCCAATCTGCTTTTAACATAGGCCGCGCCGCCGGGGATTTCTTTTTGTTCAGGCTTGTACATAAATTGAATGAACGCCCACGTCAAAACAGTCATGAACAGCGCAGGCGGGAAGCCGATTTTCAGCCATTCGACATAAGAAATGGCGGGACCACCAGCCTTTTGAATCAATTCAACCGTAACCGGATTCGGAACGGTAGCCGTCAAAATGCCTGCGCTAATGGTGGCGTTGGTAAAAGCCAACGTCAACAACAAATTGGCGCCAAATTTTGTCCGGCCTTCAGGATTAAATAACGCAATGATGCTGATACAAACCGGCAGCAGTATCGCCGTACGGGCCGTGCTGGACGGAATCAAAAAAGACAGCACGGTGTTGGCGAGCATAATGCCGATCGTAATTTGCAGCGTGGAACTGCCGACAATATCCAAAATAAGATAGGTAAGGCGCTCGGCCAGCTTGGTTTTAATCATGGCCGCCGCCAACACAAAGGCGCCAAACATTAAGAAAACCGAAGAAGATGCAAAAGGAGCCAACCCTGGGCCAACCTTTACAATTCCCATCAGAACAGCCAGTGGAACAATGGCGATACTGGTAGCTACCAAAGGAATCGCTTCCGTCAGATATAAGACAAAGATGCCGGAAAACAACGCCAGCGCATGCTGTCCAACTGCGGACAATCCCGTTGGCGCAGGCATAAACCAAACAATTAACGTGGCAATAATTGCGATCGGCAACCCGAAATTTTCGCGAAACTGATCAATCTTGCTCTTAGGATGATTTGCAGACATTATGGTTACCCCTTTCAACTTATGTTGGTTTTCTTGCGCTGAATCCCATAGACAAAACAAGACGGATATCCATTATCCCGCGATATCCGTCTTGCATAGGGGTACTGTAATTTATTTTTCCATTTCCGGATCAAAAAACTCACCGAACAGCTCTGCATCAGACGGTTTATCCTCTGGAATGGGAACCGAAACCCACGTCGTATTCATATAGTGTTTCAAACTGATATTTTCGGAAATGATATTGCCGCCCCAGGTGCCGCACCCCAGGCTGGAAGTCATGGGCATACCGTTGTTGAAGGCTCCGGCATTGGCCTTGGATTGAGGTTGGCGCACCATGATCCGGCTTACGGGGGCTGCCAAGGCATGCTGATGAATATGTTCCTCGTTAAAGGAATAAATACCGCAGGAATGGCCTTTTCCGCCCACCTCATAGATCGCCTGCATCATCTTAACGGCATTCTCGAAACCGCCGCTGTATTTGTAGACGGCCATGAGAGTGGTCAGTTTTTCTCCTGAGAATGGGTGTTCTTTGCCGATTCCATCCCCATAAACCACGATAAACTTGCGGTCAGCCGGAATGGAAAATCCGGCGATTTCAGCCAGTTTTTGCGGTGCAATCGCCACCGTATCGGCTAAGCGATGCCCTTCTGCATCCCACATGACTTTGCGGAGTTTTGCTTTTTCGGCTTCCGTCGCGACATAGGCGCCGACCTTCTCCAGCTGCTGCACCATTTTGTCAAAAATGCTTTCCGCAATAATGAGATTGCCATCCGCCGAACAACCGGATCCGAAGTCGGATGTCTTGCTGAGCATCGAATTTTGGGCCGCTTCTTCAATATTGGCGGTCTCATCAATGACCATAGTAGAGTTCCCGGCACCCACGCCATAGGCAGGCGTACCGGATGAATATGCGGCTCGAACCATCGGCTGCCCGCCGGTAGCCAGCACCAGATCAGCTCTAGCCATCAACGCTTGGGACATTGGAATATTGACATTTTGCAGACACTGGACGATATCGGCCGGAGCGCCTTCTTTTTCGAGAGCTTCCCGCATAAGCCGCACCGTTTCAAAAGAGGTCTTTTTCGACCGGGGGTGTGGGGAAAAGATCATGACATTGCGCGCTTTGATCCCGTAAACTGCATTTCCAGCCGGGGTTAAATCCGGGTTGGTGGTCGGGATGATGGACGCAATAATTCCCACGGGTTTGCCATATTTTACGAGACCCTTTTCGGGGATCTCTTCGATAATGCCGACGCTTTTTTGACGCAGCGCGTCCCGCAGAATCCCGCGAATTTTCATTCGCTTGCCCATGCGACTAACGGGGTCTCCCAGGCCGCTTTCTTCAATCCCCATCGCAACCAAACGCGAGAATGTTTGTTTGTTTGCAACTGCCCAGGCCACCGCCTGACACAAGCGATCCACTTTTGCCTGATCGTAGGTCGCAATCACCGCTGCTGCGGCGCGCGCCTTATCAAAGACGTGATCCAATTCTTGTTGCTGCACGGGTGTAAGATCCTTGTTAATTTCCTTTGCCATACTAATGCTCCCTTTCCACTAAACTATTAGTTGCGTCTCGTCTGACTCCCTCTGAATATTATTGTATTGGCAGAATAATCGCAAATCATATTGTCCATACCAACAATCGGTTTCATCAATAATAAAGACGCACCGCCGTCTTCCCAGACAACAGTGCGCCATTTTGCCATAGTCTATGCTTTTTAACGTCAATTATTTCAACGCATCCACCCATTTTAAAACAAAGTTGTGAAACTTAGCAGCTACCGGTGAGAGCGTTGCCTGCTTGCCAAAAGCCAGCACAATCTCTTTCTTAAGCGGTTGCCTTATTTGAGCTATAGCAACGTCGAATGTTGTATTTTTAAGCTTTTCCCTGGGAAAGAAGCCTATGCCCATCCCCGCGCTGATCAAGGACAGACAGGTTGGCGAATGATTGCTTTCACAAACAATATTGGGATGGAAGCCCGCCTTGATGCAGGCCTCCATGCAAATGGAAAACATCCGATCCGTTGCCGGATGGAAAACAAACTTCTCGGCAGCCACTTCCGCCAAATCAAGCGACTCCCGTCCTGCCAAGCGATGTGAAGGGGGAAGCGCCAGAACATAATCATCATAGGCCAAATGTCGAAAATTAATCTCCCTGTATTGCGCTTCCGTCGGCATAACAACAAAAGCGACTTCTATTGCCTTAGCTGCGAGCTTTTCAAGCAGGTCATAAGTTCCTGCCTGCACAATTTCAAACTTCACACCCGGATACTGCCTGTAAAACTCAGTCATCATGTCGGCATAGTCAATCCGCCCCAACGAAGCGATCACGCCGATCCGCAAGGTTCCTTTTATCAGTCCCTTGTATTCCATGACGATTTGTTTTGATTTTTCCAGATTGTCCAGCAATATTTTTGCCTGAATGATAAATTCTTCCCCGATCTGCGTCAACTCTACCGTCCGGGAATTGCGTTCAAACAATTTGACGCCCAGTTCATCCTCAAGTTTAGCAACCTGTTGCGAAAGTGTAGATTGGCTGACATTAATTTTGTCGGCAGCCCGGGTGAAGTTTTTCTGGCTGGCAACTTCCACTACATACTGCAATTGATGCAATTCCATATCTACACCTCCGTATTAATCTTTGCATTTTATCGTTCCTTTTTTCCAACACTAGTTTAACACATTTCATAGCGAAGCAAAGGCCGCGTCAAAAACACTGTTTCGACGCGGCCCGTTCTATAAATCGCTTGTATTTTCTCAATGCGTCCGTGCGCTGAGCACTTTGGACAGAAAATCATTGCAGCGGCTGCTTTTCGGTGCGGTGAAAACTTCTTGCGCCGTTCCTTCTTCGACGATATATCCATCATCCATGAAGATGACCCGATCCGCCACATCCCGGGCAAAGCCCATTTCATGCGTGACAATGACCATCGTCATCCCTTCCTGCGCCAAGTCCTTCATAACCTTCAGGACTTCCTCGACCATCTCCGGGTCTAGCGCCGAGGTCGGCTCGTCGAACAGCATGATTTTCGGATTCATTTGCAACGCCCGTGCGATTGCCACCCGTTGCTTCTGCCCGCCGGACAAGGTATGTGGATAGACATTCTTCTTATCCTCCAGCCCCACCTTTTTTAGCAAAGCGACTGCTTTCTCCTCCGCCTCTTTGCGCGTCATCTTCTGTAACTCCAGAGGCGCCAGCATCATATTCTGCATTACCGTGTAGTTTGGAAACAGATTGAACGACTGAAAAACCATGCCAATATTTTCACGCAGCTTGTTGATGTTTTTCGCCTGGACGATATTTTCGCCGATCACCGTAATATCGCCGGACTGAATCTCTTCCAGCCGGTTCAGGCATCGCAGCAGCGTGCTTTTCCCCGACCCGGACGGGCCGATGATGCATAGTACTTCGCCTTCCGTCACTTCCAGCGAAATCCCTTTTAAGACTTCCAGATGGCCGAAACTTTTTCTAATTTCGTTTGCCGTGATTATCATAACTCAACTTCCTTTCCAGCTTCTTGGAGAGCAATGACAGTCCCGTTATAATCACAAGATACATGACCGCCACATAGGAATACACCTCGAACGGCAAATAATTCCTGGCGATGATGATCTGTCCATTCAATGTCAATTCCCTGACGCTGATAACCGACAGGATAGAAGTGTCCTTGAGCGTGGTAATGAATTGGTTCAAAAAAGCTGGGATCATGATTTTGATGGCTTGCGGCAAAATCACTTTTTGCATGGTCTTCAAATAGCCGAGGCCCAGACTTCGCGCCGCCTCGGTTTGCCCGACATCAATGGCCTGGATGCCGCCCCGGAAAATCTCCGCCATATAAGCGCTGGCATTGATGGTCAGCGAAAGAATCGCCGCCACCACGGGATTAAAACGAATCTCCAGGATCGAGCTGACGCCAAAATACAGGAACAAAGCCAGGATCATCAGCGGCACGCCGCGAACCGCATAAATATAGGCTGTTGAAAAAGAGCGCAAAGCTTTACTGTTGCTGATGCTGAACAGTCCGAGAACGACTCCGATAATGAACGCGAAAAAAATAGAAGCGATCGCCATAACGATAGTGAGATACAATCCACTCAGCAAACTGGGAAAGCATTCCCTGAACAACTGAAAGTAATACATGACGCAAGAGTCCTCCTACCATAACGCTGCAACTAAAAAGGCAGTAAATCATACATCCCCGCCGCCTGCATCATATCGCGTGTCGGACGTATGATTTACTGCACAGAGGGCAACAACAGGATTCTATTTATCCAGAGGGAGATATTGTCCTACGATTTTGGCATACTCGCCATTTTCCTTTAACTTCTTGAGTCCCGAATTAAACATAGCCAACAATTTTTGATTTTTGCCCTTATTTACGGCGAACCCGTTGAAAGGCGCCGCTTCGATCTCAGGCACAG
>DATMYT010000436.1:0-2520 GCA_035560855.1 Negativicutes bacterium
CCGCAGAATTAGCATCGGCTTCATAAACAACATTAAAGTCCCTAACCGTAATATTTGTATCTAACGTATTTACCCAAGGAACATCAATAAGCGTTAACGTATTTGGCGACCACCCGCCATTGGCTAAAGTACCTTGTGAAACCACATCGCCAGATGTTGCTAAAAATGTGCAGCTACCTCCGAGATTGAGGTTATTAAGCGCCGACTGACTCAACCCCAAAGAAGACGCAGGTAAGAACGGTTGATCCGTCGAAACAAGAGAATACCGATCTGCTACCGAAGGATCTTTTTTCGCCATCAATACCAAATGATTGAGAAATTGAAGCCCTGAAAGAGAGTCCCCTGCAAAGGTAATATGAGCCTGCGGATCGATCCTTCGAATAGCCGCTTCAATCTCTCCCAACGCAATATTCGACTGAACCAGCGATTTTATATTTGCAGCGTTATCTTGTAAAAGCACCTGACTATCAGCTTGTCTTGACGCCTCAGAAAGAACTGGATTATTTCCCGAAAATGGCTTACTCCCCTTACCCCCGATAACATATTCGTGTGCTCCGGCATTAAAAACACCAAACTCGTAGGCATATCTATCATCCTTCAGTGTAAGTGGATCGACATTAACCCGGACCTTGCTTACCCCTTCCGGTGGCACATAGGTGTCTGTGTGATACATTCCCATGCCGATATCCGTAAGCCAATTTGCAGGCACGTTCGATGGTCCCATGATTAGTTCTCCGTATGGTTGACTGTAACTTTGTAAAGGGTGAGTATCGTCCCATCTTGTCTATAGGTAAAATGCTGGCCGTCAGGCGAAAAACAATCGCCGCTCATTGCCAGAGACCGGTCTGCAATGATTGAGGATTCATGCCGGTCAAAACGATCGAACTCTTTGCCGGTCAGCAGGTCATACACCACGAATTGCTGTTTAATTGGCATTTTTTCAAGCGCATACGTATCGATATAGGTATCTCGCAGTGTTTTGTCGGCCGGCACGTGCTCATGAGACAGAAATAGTGGCCCGCTTGGGTGATGCACTTCATCGCCTCCCGATGTCAACGACCACCATGATTCGCCGAATCGAATCAATGGCTCTCGCTGCATCGACAACATCTGATACTGGAGCGGTCTCGTCCCTCGCTTATCCAACACCTTCGTGCCATAGTTTTGCACAATCACGGTGTTGAGTTGCGGAACATAATCTTTAAAAAACACGTGATTGAATTCGGGTCTATCCTGTGGAGGTGGTTCGCCCGGACGGATGGGTTTGTCGGGGAAATTCAGCACCGTCGTCGACAGCACGGATTTGCCGTCTCCAAGGTCGGCAACCATAATAATCTTGGGCATCACATAATGCTCCATATCCCTTTCACCATCCTTTTTCAACGGCAGTGAAAAATTGTAATCCCATGCCTCCTGCAGTCGATGATATTCACAGGCGAAGTACAGATGCCCCTGGTACCGGTAAAAGCGATAAGTCAGAACAGCATCCTTTTTCCACCCCTTGTACGCATCATACGGCGGGGGGTTCAGCGGTGGCAGTGAGGGCAAGAGCAGGGGGGTGATTTTTCCGGTTGCCAGATCAAAGCTGTTGATGATCGCATAATCACGCTCAAGGGTAGAAACAAGCAGCAGTCGGGTACCATCCTCACTGAATGCGCTTTGGCCGAATGTTACCGAGGTTAGCCCCGCACGTACCTCTTCATATGGAATATGGATGCCGGCGATAACCTTGCCATCGGCAAGACGCAGAATCTTGATTTCGTTCTCAGACGAAACCGCCAGCAACTTCTGATCAGGGCTCCAGCTGATAGCTTCTAAGCCGCCCCATACGGCACAGTTATAGCTACGAATCTTGCCGGTTTCGATGTCCACAATGCCAATGTCGTTAAATCCGCGACTTCCTCTGTAAGCGGCGATGTAACGGGAATCGGGACTCCAGCAGAAACGGCCATAAGAAGAATGCAGGTCAATCTCTTTTTCGAATACAATCACTTTACCCTCCTCATTTTCCGCTTTGGCGCAGGAATTCATGAACAAGCACAAACCGAGGCTCATCATCACCACGCGAAACCGTGTTGGGAACAGAATGCGCCGCAAAATACTCGTCATTAATGTTCCGTTAGATCGTTGGTGTGGACACTTCTCTTGTCCCGCCTGTTTGATACGGCGCCAATCTGCATGCAAAGGTAGAACTCCAGCGATGGTTGAAGCCAATACCTGAAATGGGGTGATGTTCTGCTTCATAACCAAGATACTGATAGGGGTCAGCAAGGGAAATCGGGTTAAAGACTTAAAACTGTTAACCTTTATCTATCCTAATTGCAGATGATCCATTAAAACCATGCTGCCATTAGCGTTGAGCATCATTTGAGATTGTTCATACACGGCACAGGAACAAGAGATCTTCGTACTCCGGCACGCAAAAAATCAGCCGCATGAATAAATTGCCGGATTTCAATTATCGGGACAGACTCAAGAATGTGTGGTCTCATTGTCATATCCGAGAAACTGAATAGGGGT
>DATMYT010000437.1:0-3470 GCA_035560855.1 Negativicutes bacterium
ACTATATAGTCATAGCCCAATAACCTTTGGTTATCACAGAGGAGGTGCGTAGGCTTTGGATTTAAGAGAACTGGAATATTTCGTTGTGATTTGTGAGGAAAAAAACTTTACATCAGCCGCCGAAAGACTTTATATTTCTCAGCCCGCCATATCCAAAACGCTTTATAAATTGGAAGATGAGTTAGGCCTGCGACTTATAAACCGCAATCAAAAACCGGTCGCGATTACCGCAGAAGGCGAAGTTTTATTAAAATTAGCCAGGGATATTATTGCTCAGGTTCAATCCGCACAAAACATTATGGATGAGTACAAAAAACTTAAGCGTGGCAGTTTCACCATTGCTGTTCCGCCTATGACAGGCGCCTACTTTTTCCCGCCCTTATTTGCCGGATTCAAAAAAAAATACCCCTCGCTCGATATGCGCATTATCGACGGGGGGTCTCTGGCATCGCTTGAAGCGGTGAAAAGGGAAGAAATCCACACCGGCCTGATTATTTTCCCGCCGAAAGATATGGCCGGCGTGGGTAATATCCCCGTTACGCAGCAAGAACTGGTCGTCTGTCTTCCCGCGGATCATCCGTTGGCCGGACAAGCATTTCTTTCTCTTCAACAACTTGAAAGCGAACCTGTTGTTCTTTATAACGACGGGTTTGCGCTACGCTCCATCATTCTGAATGCGTATGCCGAAGCTGGCCTGACACCGAAAATAGAAATATCCACCAATCAATTTCTGACGATAAAAGCCTTGGTTGCCAAAGGCGCGGGAATTTCGTTCCTGCCTGCCATTGCGGTGAATGACACGGATGCCATTGTAACAGTCCCCCTCGAACCGCAACTTCATGTAACCATCGGATTAGTCTGGAACCCAAACAGCTTCCTGCCGCCTGCATGTAAAGCGTTTATCGAATTTGTTCAAGATTACTGCGCCAACAACAAATAAGCAACAACGCATGTCACCCTATCATAGTTGCAATTACCCGTTCTAAAACAACTGCAGCTTCATAATTTTTATGATGTGGACTCGCTAATCAGGGATCAGTTCGGCAAGATTCCCGGGTACAAATTGCTTGGCAACATTGCCAGTGTAGTCAGGGTTGTTGCGCAAATCGAGTTTCATGGCCGAAGCGCCTTCCGCCAAGTTAAATTCCGAGAAATCAGCCCAGATTATAGACGGACTGGTAGCCAGTGCAAAATAGTAGGATCCGTTGGTCAAGTCGGCAACCGATGTCCAAATCGTCGCGGCGGTATAGGGATTTTTGGGATCCAGTGAAACACTGAATGGCTGCGAAGCGCTCCGGGTGACACTGAGAATCCCGGCTATGGCTGATCGCAGATCGGTCGGCTTGGGCAAAACTTTCATGTAGTACGCAGCGCGGACAAACCGATCTTCGGGCTTGCTGGTTCCGGGCAGAGGTTTATCGCCGCCAAAACCTTGGTATGCTTTCAAATTTTCCTGTTGTTTATTAAAGGACGGTTGATTGGTCATAATGGTATAGTTTCTGTCATGGTAAATGACCGGCTTGCCGTCAATATATTCAATAATCGCCGAATCGCCGGATTTATCCGCCAAAGACAAATGAAGAACAGCCGTTGCCATTGTTGTCCCGGCGCCAGGAACGGTTACCGGCAGGGATCGGGTTACAACTTGATAAGGCGAGTCTTTTACGGCTTGCACAGCTTCATCCACTGTCGTGTAATTATCCAGGACATATTGCGTCCATAATGCGAGTGACAATCCCGGCAGGCTTTCATCCCTTACGCCGTAATCACTGGGGTCAAGCCATAGCGCGTTTGCCACCAGTCCTTTTTCATTTACGCCGTCGGATACAGCGCCTTTTCCGTTAGGCAGCCATAGCGAGGCTGTTACAAGACTGGCGTATTTTGCGGTCCAGACCAATGAATTCTTGCCCGCCATCCCATCACGTTTTATGCCGCGCGGCAACATCCATAAAGCCGTTCCCATATCAACAGGCCAATCCATGTTTCGTGCGACAAGAACAGCCTGCCCGTTATTAGCTGAAAGCACTCGGCTGCAGGCAAAAACGCTATTGCCGGTAGAGACTAGGAAAATTCCGGCGACAAAACATACCAAGCATGCAATAGATACTATTTTTATGAAATGATACATCACGATGCCTCCTTGACTTGTTCAGTGGGATTTCTCGTGAACAGCTCATTTGTCAGTAGACATCCATACTTTAATACCTTTTGGCACCTCTTTTCCCGTCTGAATTACGACAAATTCAGCTCCACACAGTGATATTTTACCATTTCGACCTACGGCAAGCTACAACCCTTTTTTCTCCAACCAGCGAAAGAGGAATATACTCCCAATCGCAATCGGCAGAATAACCAGCCAGTGGTTTATACCCAATACTTGCGGCAGTGTAATTTTGCCGAAATCCCCCCATTTGAGCACCGTCGCGTTCATCAGAGGATAAGCCTCAGCATAGATCGCCGCGCCAGCCAGCATTCCCGCAATTCCCCACAACCCGTCAAGCCGTCCTTCACCCACGGCGCCCAGCGAAGTCCCGGGACAATAGCCGAGCAAACCCCAGCCCACTCCAAAAACCAAGCCACCGAGCACTACTGCACCGACGATCATCGGCTTAATGGACAGTTTTGCCAGTCCCAGATCGACAAGAGCATACGTGCCGATCATGCCGACAACAATCGCGGAAAGCATAAATTTTACGATGGTCATATCCAATAGCCGCAACGCACCAATTTGTTTGTCATACCGAATAACCCTGCCCTTTTGCAGTAAAAATCCAAACAAAATACCTGTAACTAAACCGTATAGCAGATCCGTAGTCATTTTCGTTCACCTCCACCATAAAGCAGCCGGGTTATGATAATGCCGCCGACAAAGAAACAGGCCAGCGCTACAAAACCACTCACCGCCAACTGGATTGAACCGCTCAGCCCATGTCCACTCGGGCATCCATCTGCCAAGCGGGCGCCAAACATGGCAATAATGCCCCCGATAAAAGCCACTATTCCTCTCTTCGTGGCATTATCGCCAAAGCGTTCCCGCCACATATCCGGTATGGCCTGCAACCGAAAACTGCCGGAAAATGACGCCGCAATGAATGATCCGATCAGGATTCCGACGACAAACATCCACTGCCAATCAATAATCGGTTTTTCTTTAATAAAGTATTCCATTTTCGCCACCTTGGCCGGATCAATATATTTCTCCAGAAACCCTGCTCCCCTGACAAATGTCGTGGATGCCCCAAAATATTTACCCGCAAACCACACAGATCCAATTGAAACTAGCCCTGAAAGTGCTCCGGCAAGATAAGGATTCCATGCTCCGGGGTCTTTACTCGATCCCATAAACTCGCCTCCTTTGTGTTTTTATTTTTCGCAGTGGAACGGCCAGGCGACAATACCGCCTTCGATAACCTTGACGTCCGTAAAACCCTCGCCCTCGAGAATGCACTCTGCCTCATATCCACGAACAC
>DATMYT010000438.1:0-6479 GCA_035560855.1 Negativicutes bacterium
ATCCGCAAGAGGTGCGGAGTATGGCTAGATACATTTACCAACTGCCCGATTGGCCCAATTTTCATTGGAATTATGCAGCGATTGTCGGGAAACTTTCCGAGGTCCGGCACCGGCAAGGCCGGTTGATTGGGCAGATGGAAGCTGCAGGTTTTTCCCTGCGCGATGAAGCGGTTTTGCAAACTTTGACACTGGATGTGCTGAAATCCAGTGAAATCGAAGGGGAAAAACTGGACGAGCAGGAGGTCCGCTCTTCCATTGCCCGGCGTTTGGGTATGGATATTGCGGGATTAGTACCTGCTGACAGAAATGTCGAGGGCGTCGTGGAAATGATGCTGGATGCCACGCAGAATTATAACGAACCCTTAACCAAAGAGAGATTGCTATATTGGCATACTGCTCTTTTTCCCTCAGCTCTCAGTAATCTAAACGCCATCTGGGTCGGCGCATGGCGTGACGATGCCAAAGGCCCCATGCAGGTTGTTTCAGGCCCTATAGGCCGCGAAAAAATACATTATGAAGCCCCGGCTGCCGAGCGGCTTGAAAGCGAAATGGCCCAATTTCTCACGTGGTTCAATACGGAAGATGGCGGCGACTTTGTAATCAAAGCGTGGGTGGCTCACCTCTGGTTCGTGACACTCCATCCTTTCGATGACGGGAATGGCCGTATCGCCCGCGCTCTAGCCGATAGGATGCTAGCCCGATCAGAGGCGAGTCCCCGGCGATTCTACAGCGTATCCGCCCAAATCCGTTTGGAAAGAAATACATATTATGACCTGTTGGAAGATGCGCAAAAAGGAACTCTGGACATCACCGAATCGCTCCGTTGGTTTCTGGATTGTCTCAACCGAGCATTTGACGGGGTGGGAACCTTGTTGTCCGGCATCTTGCGGAAAGCAAATTTTTGGCGAACTCATGCCGGAACGTCGTTGAACGAGCGGCAAAAACTAGTACTCAACAGGCTCCTTGACGGATTCGAAGGAAAACTGACATCAACTAAATGGGCTAAGCTGGCCAAATGTTCACAAGACACAGCCACGCGCGATATCCAGGACCTCGTGAATCGCGGGATTCTGACAAAAGACGCTGCAGGCGGCAGAAGTACCAGCTATAGCATCGTTCTCCCATAGCGAAGAAATCCCTTACCAGCGGCTAATCCGCAAGGCTTTGGAACGTGAAGTCGGATAGGCGTACAATAAAGCCACGCAAAGAAGATGAATATTATGCTACAAATCATTCCGAGCACATAATATTGCCAGACGAAAAACCGGCAAGCGCGGTTACCCTCCGCAGGCACACTTAGCGAATGAGCTCAGGCGATGCGAAAACAATCTTTCCATTTGACATCGTGAAAAGGACTTTTGTCGCCGATAGTTGATCTTTGGGAACATCGAACAGATTCTTTTCCAAAAGCACTAAATCTGCCAATTTACCAACTTCAATCGATCCTATTTTGTCTTCCAGACCCAATACATAGGCTGAACCCATAGTGTAAGCCTTCAACGCCTTTTCCAGGCTCACACTCTCCTGGGTCGGCGGCATTTGCGACAAAAAGCGGCGTTGCCCATATTGCGTCAAAATATCACGCGTTGTCGCCACCTGAATTGCTTCCAGGGGTTTGTACACACTTGAGTAGCCGGCTGCCGGCCAATCTGTGCCGAAAGCTATCCTGCCGCCCGCTTTTACGATAGAGGCAATCCTCATATACTCTTTATAGGCAATTTCCTCACCGATGATGCCCACCTGAACCTCAACGCTGGGATCAGGGACCGCCCATTGAGCCGAGAATTGGGCAATCATGTCCTGTTTGACCAGCCGTTCAATTTCCGCATCGTTCATATAAATGCCATGCCCGATGGTATGTCTTGATTTGCTGTTCGGATAAGCTTTGCGCGCCAGTTCGACAGCATCGATATGAGCTTTGACGGCGCCATCGCCATATGCGTGACTATGCGTATCAATTCCGCTGGCCTGAGCTTTCATAACTGCATCATTGATTAACGATGGATTTAAAAGAAAATCGCCGTAAAACCCCGGCCTGTCAGCGTACGGTTGAAGCATAACCGCCGTGTGTTGCAAGTCGCCGCCGTCAACGTTAATTTTCAGGGCTTTAACCTGAACCAGTTCCGAATAATACTTGGCTTTCAATGCCAACACTTTTTCCACCGGATCGGTCATCTGCGGATTGTTCCAATAGTAACTGGCCACGACGCGAAGCGGCAATTTGCTTTCTTTTTCAATTTTTTGGTAAATATCCAAACCAACTTCTGTCGGCACGACATTGATGCCTGCGTCAAACACCGCAGTAATACCGGCGGCGGAAAAGAGAGCCAATTGTTTTTTCAATACCTTTTCCACGGCAGCAGGCGTGGTTTCATCCAGTCTATTTTTAACGATCACTTCAGCCGGTACCTCGACCAACCACCCTGTCAACTCGCCGGTTTTTTCATCGCGTTTAAAATAGCTGAACGGATATTCCGGGTCTGGGGTCTCGGCCGTGATATTGGCCATTTCCAGCGCTTTGGAATTCACCCAGGCGCTATGGCCGTCAATGGCAAACAGAAAAACGGGACGATCCGGTATGATCTTATCGAGATCCTGTTTGCTTGGGCCATTGGTGTCAAACAGGTTATAGCGCCACCCAAAGCCGCTCACTATTTTCTCGTCAGGATTGGCATCTGCCCACGCTTTGATCGATTTCAACAATTCCTCGAGAGAATCGTACTGTAGGTCAGCACCCGCAGTCACCACTGCCGCTGTCGGATGGATGTGACTTTCGATAAAGCCGGGCAAGAGCATTGCGCCTTTCAGTTCGATCTCCCTAGTGGTTTTTCCCATGTATTTTGCAATATGCATGTCATCACCGACATAGATGATTTTATTGCCTTTGACAGCGACTGCCTGCTGCCATGGGGCGGCGGGATTCATCGTATACACCTTGCCGTGGGTGAAAACATAATCGGCGTAGTTGTCATCAGCAGATGCATTCGCCAAAGAAGTGAAACACAGTGCCATCAACAAAATTCCCACGGACAACGCCAGGCAATATCTCCCCCATATCTTTCCCCCGGGCAAAATGAATAGTCTGTTTGTCATCGCTTAGTCCTCCTTAAAATCGCTTCTATCGGGCAAAGGTGGAGCGCGCCCAAGAATCAATGGGCCAGCTTGAGTCCAATAACACCGGCAATAATCAACGCAACGGATGCGATACGAAAAATGCCCATTGGATCGTTATACAAAACAATTCCTAAAATGAACGTTCCGGCCGCGCCAATACCGGTCCATACGGCATAGGCCGTTCCCATGGGAATATCCTTTTGCGCCTGATAGAGCAAGAACCCGCTCAGTGCCATCGAAACCACAGCAATTACCAGCCCGACAACTTGCTTTCCTTCCACGGATTGCGCCATTTTCAACCCATACGGCCAGCCGATTTCAAACAATCCTGCAAAAACCAAGTATACCCATGCCATAAACAAAGCCTCCCCGCATTGAATAAAGTGTTGTATTAACTATATCAATCAATTCTGGACATTTTCTGGACACAAAAAAAGACGGCCAACACGCGGTGCGCTGCCGTCAGGAAAGGCTGAACCAAACGAATTTCAGATCAGCTATCATTGACCAATTGTTCATAGAGTCTTTTCAGCGAAGGGCGGGGTTCGATCCCCAGTTCGTTCTCAAGCGTGGTCTGGATGGTTTCATAGTATTTCATCATGCCCGGCCTATCGCCTTGCAGGGAACAAATCTTGAGCAGCAGTTCATAGGCATCTTCGTCATAAGGCAGATAACCAACACTGCGCAGCATAATCTGTTCCGCCTTGCCGAAACTGCCTGTATGGATGTAGAAATGGGCCACTTGTTTAGCCAAATCGACAAAATATTTTTGCAGTCGGGTCCGTTCGGCCATACACCACAGATACTCTTCGTACCGAAGGTAGTCATCCCGATAGGTAAGGGTCATTTTTTCAAATTCGCCGATGTTAGTCGCATCCAAACCTTCACCTTTGGCGGTGAAGGCCTCAAATGCCGCCACATCATACTCGACGGCCGGGCCCGGTTCCAATACATACCCTCCGCCGATAAATTTAACAGCAACGTCGACGCCATTCTCCTTAAAGGTTTTTTTCAATTGATATACGGAGGTATGCAAGTTACTGTCAGCGATTTTCGGCTCACACTCCGGCCAAAGATTTTCCAGGATATCGCCTTTCCGTACGATCGTACCGCGGTGATACAACAGGAAAGCGAATAATTCCTCCACCTTGGCCGTGCGCCATTTCACCAAACTGCCATCGCTGGATTTGCGGACCTCGAGTTTGCCGAAGCCATGGATCTGCGTACCGACAGTGCCCGGCAGAAAAAGCCGTGCGGATTGCTTTAACTTGATTATTCTTGCCACTGCCCGTTCCACGCTTTTGGGCGACGCGGGTTTCAACAAATAGTCAATGGCATTCAATTCAAAGGCTTGAACCGCGTACTCGCTATAAGCGGTCACAAAAACAATATTCGTATCCACGGCTTGATCAATGAGGATTTCCGCTAATTCCACGCCGTTAATTCCCGGCATTTGCACATCCAAAAAAACGATGTCCGGCTTTAAAGCAGGTATCGCACCGGCGGCTTCCGAAGGCTTGCCGTACTCTCCGACACACTGGACTTTTCCTGTGCCTTCAAGCAATATTTTCAATAAATCAATGGCCGGTTGCTCATCATCAACAATCACAGCTCTCAACATTTTAACAGCTTCTCCACCTGTCATGTTTTTTCGTCTGGAACTGCATTTGAGCTCAAAAATCCGCTCAAATTTATTATCCCAGATGATTCTGGACAATTTCTGAACAGTTCAGGGGGATCGTCATGGTCACTAGCGTTCCTTGACCTTCCTGACTCGTGATCGATAGACTTGTGCCGAAGCAGCTGTGCAAGCGGCGATTAATGTTCCGCAAGCCCACTCCCACCCCGTCCTGTTCGGTTGACAGCAAGTCGGGGAGTCTCTCGGCCGGAATCCCGACTCCGTCATCGCTCACGGCAATGATCACCGCGTGGTCTTCCTTGCGAACCGTTACTGCAATATGTCCGCCCTCTTCCCTGCCCATCAGTCCATGCCTGACGGCATTTTCAACCAATGGCTGGATAATGAGCGGCGGAATTTTGCATGACAAAAGGTTCGAGTCAACCTCATAGGTGATTTGTAGTCGCTCACCAAAGCGGGCCTGTTCAATAACAACATATGATTTCACGAGCTCCAGCTCTTTTTCCAGACTCGTTAGAATCGAATTTTCTTTGATGTCAAAGCTGCGGCGAAGATAATTACTGAATTCGGTCAGCAAATTGCCCGCTTTTTGACTATCGGTGTAGCATAGCGAAACAATAGTATTCAGCACATTATAGAAAAAATGCGGTTTGATCTGCGACTGCAAGAAGGCAACTTCGGTACGGATTACATCACGGGCCGCTTTTTTCAGTGCCAATTGTGTGGCGACCCGCGCTCGCAACTCATCGGCGTTAAATGGCTTAACCACAAAATCATTGGCCCCGGCCGCAAACCCCGCCGCCACATCATCCGGTAAACTGCGTGCAGTAATCAATAGTATGGGAAGTTCAAACAAGGAATACTGTTCCCTCAGTTGTCTGCACACCTCATATCCCGTCATATCGCGCATCATGACATCCAGCAATACAATATCAACGTTTGCGTTTTCTCCAACTGTCTTTAGCGCTGCAACGCCAGTGGTAGCAGTCAAAATACTATAGTTTTTTCGTTCAAAGATATTGACGATAACTTGAAGATTGATCAAGTCATCGTCAACGGCCAGAATGGTAAACGCCCCTTCCTTTTGGACTTGAGGCATAATGTCGGGCTCAATGACCGGCAACAGTTCATGGTTGACTTGAAAACCAGCTTCAAACTTGCCAGTGCGCACGGAGTCACCGATGGGCAAACAAAAAGCAACTTTAGTTCCTTGGCCAAGTTCCGCCCAAGCAACCCATACCTTTCCATTCATTCGTTCAATTAATTGCCTGGTAATGGTCAAGCCCAGACCAGCTCCGCCATATATCTCAGCCCGATCGGCACTGACTTGTTCAAAAGACTGAAAAATGTCCTCCTGCTTGCCGGGCGGAATACCGATTCCGCTGTCCGTAACAAAAACGCACAGTCTTCCTTCGTCGATTTCAGCACTAACAGAAATCTCTCCATTGGCAGTAAATTTCAATGCATTGCCAATTAAATTGTACAGGACTTGCCGCAAACGATTTTCGTCCGCCTGCACCGGCGGCAAGTCAAGAGGAACTTGATTCATCAGGCGGAGCTGGCTGTTTTTGTTAATATGTCGAAACACATCCAATACTGAATCTACAGCCGTGCGAAGCTCAATGGGCTTAAGGGTTAAGTTTATATCATTGTTTTTTATCTTTTCAAAATCCAAAATGTCAGTAACCAGGATCGAAAGTCGTTGAGCAATGGCCACCACTAAGGC
>DATMYT010000439.1:0-7077 GCA_035560855.1 Negativicutes bacterium
ATATATAATCAACGGTATCTTGACTATTGCGACAATTCTAAGATGAGGAAGGGGAAGTGAAATGCAGGATCAACAGGACTCTTTAGAGGGGCGAATGGCTAACTTTATCTCACAACTCCAGTACGAAAGTTTGCCGCCTCATGTTGTTGAAGATGCAAAGTACCGTGTTTTGGACTGGATCGGCTGTGCATTAGCCGGGACTCGAACCGAACCCTCGCGTATCGCGGCCAAAATGGTAAAAACATTGGGGGGATCGGCTCAAGCCACGCTGTTTAAAGAAAACGTAAAAGTGCCTCTTTCCCAAGCCGCATGGGCCAACGGCATTGCTGGACATGTCGTGGAGTTTGATGATGGGCACAGGCTCGCGGTTGCCCATCCCGGAGCTGTTGTTGTGCCGACGGCATTGGCTATGGGCGAATATTACAACCGGACAGGCAAAGAATTGCTGAGTGCTGTTGTTGCAGGCTATGAGGTGCTGATCAGACTGGGGATCGCCGTCAGTCCTTCCCATTATAAATATTGGCATACAACTGCAACGTGTGGAGTTTTTGCAGCCGCAGCCACGGCTGCATCGCTGTTAAAACTTGATGCGCGAAAAACACAGATGGCATTGGGCATTGCCGGGACCATGGCGGCGGGCCTGCAGGAGACCTTCGGTACTTACGCAAAACCGCTTAATGTCGGCCATGCCTGCCAAAGCGGCATTCAAGCCGCACTGTTGGCCGCCGAAAACTTTACCGGACCCGAGACAATCCTGATGGGGAAAAAAGGTTTTGTCACTGCAACATCCTCGGATCGCGAGTTGACGTTGCTGGAAGAAATCAATGATAAAAAATTCATTTCGCATACGGCATTTTACAAAATGTATTCTTCGTGCGGGCATACGCATTCACCACTGGATGCGATTCTTAGCATCATGCAGGAAAACGACATCTCCGTGCAGGCAATCAAAGAAATACAGATCGATACCTACAAAACTGCCGTTGAGTTGACCGGCCAACTGAAAAATCAGGGAGAGGAGGAAGCCAAATTTTCATTGCCCTATTGCATTGCCTGTGCTATTTTGTACCGCAAAGTTACGTTGGATGAGTTTGCTCCGGATAAGCTTCAAGATCCTGTCGTTCTAGAGCTTGCCCGAAAAGTTCGCGTCATTGAGGACGCAGAAGCGACGCGTGCGTTTCCGGCGCGTCATGCAACCGTCAGGGTTGAGTTTGAAGATGGGCACGTGATTGAAAAAAAAGTTCAGTCAGCCAACGATACCCCTCAGTATGAAAGCATAAAAAGAAAGTTTCTTTCGTTGGCCTCGTCCAGCGTCGACACTGCTACCGCAATGGAAATTCAGGATATAGTAATGGATCTGGATAAGCTGGAACTGGTTAAATTGCTCATGGTGAAGATGGCGTAAAACTCTAAAATTCATAAATAGTTGAGGAGGAAAAACAAATGAAAATTATCAGCGTAGACATTATTGACGTGGCCAATGATCTTCAGTCGTCGACAAGCAAATGGAGGCCGGTTGTTGTTAGGATCAATACGGATGGGGGGATTTCCGGTTTTGGCGAAGTGGGGATGGCTTATGGCGTAGGCGCTTCCGCTGGACTAGGCATGGCAAAAGACCTGTCCCAAATCATTATTGGTATGGATCCGATGCAAAACGAAGCCATTTGGGATAAAATGCAGAAGAAAACTTTCTGGGGACAGGGCGGCGGAACGGTTGTATCTGCGGGAATGAGCGCCATTGACATCGCTTTGTGGGACATCAAAGGAAAAGCGCTGAATGTGCCGATCTATCAATTGCTGGGCGGAAAATGCAGGGATACGGTTCGAACGTATGCCAGTCAGCTACAGTTTGGCTGGGGCAAGGCCAAAGCCAAATCGATTCTGGTCGAGCCCAAACAATATGCAGATGTTGCGCTGCAAGCGGTCGCCGATGGCTATGATGCAATCAAAGTTGATGTGAACGAAATGGACGAATTCGGCAATGTGAAAAAACGCAATCTTTGCGGTCCTTTGCCCAAGAAAGTTCTGCGGGTGGGTTATGATCGCCTGAAAGCCATGCGCGAAGCAGTCGGTCCTGATGTGGATATCATCGTGGAAGCGCATGCGCTTACCGATACCACTTCGGCCATTCAGTTCGGCAGAATGATTGAGGAACTGGATATATTCTTTTATGAAGAACCGGTTATGCCACTCAATCCGAAACAAATGAAAAAAGTATCGGATAACGTAAAAATTCCTATTGCCGCTGGCGAACGCGTCTATACCCGTTGGGGTTTCCGTCCCTTCTTCGAAGATGGTTCACTGGCGGTGATTCAGCCGGATCTGGGAACCTGCGGCGGAATTACAGAATGTAAGAAAATTTGTGACATGGCTCATGTTTATGATATGACTTGTCAGGTTCATGTCTGCGGCGGACCGATCATGACGGCGGCATCCCTGCACCTTGAAGCGGCGATTCCTAATTTTGTCATTCACGAATTGCATCGTTATGCTTTGTTGGAAGCCAATACTTCGACATGCAAATATGATTATCAGCCAAAGAACGGTATGTATGAGATTCCGAATCTTCCAGGGCTGGGTCAGGAACTTACGGACGAGTGCATCAAGGCCTCAATCGTGGAGACAGTGAAGTAAGAAGGAGCTGAACCAAGTTGGCAAATTACAATATAACCTACGAAGAGGTGTATGGCTGGATCAGGCAGAGTTGTACGCATGTTTCCGAAGACAGCCTGGACCTTTTGGAAAAAGCTCGGGCAGCTGAAACGAATCCCGGTGCTATCGCCATGCTGTCATCAATGCTGGAAAATGTGGGGATGGCTGACCAGCAGGATAAGCCGGTCTGCCAGTCTCCCGGATTTCCGACGGTATATCTTAGCTTCGGCAGTGAAGAAGGACTTGATCTGCTGAGTCAATACATTCCCCGGGCGTTGGTAGAAGCTACCGGCAAGGGGTATGCCAGACCTAGCATCGTTCATTCTCTCACAAGGCATAATCCGGGAAATAACACCGGAACCGGAGTGCCAAACATGGAATATAAATACCACCCGAAGCAGGAATATATTGAAATGATTCTCAGCTTCAAAGGGTGCGGAGCGGAATTGGGCAACGTTTACAAAACGATGACAACCGCACAATTGGGCGATAATCTGAAAGGGTTAAAAGATCTTGTTTATGAAACCGTGATTAATGCCGGGGGTATGCCTTGCCCTCCCTCGGCCATCGGTATCGGGATCGGCGGGCAAATGGATGTTGCGTCCAAACTAAGCCGTGAAGCGATCAGCACGCGAGACTGGAGGGATAAAAACGTCGACCCCATGTTGAACGAGCTGGAAGAAGAACTGTTAACACACATCAATTTGCTCGGAATAGGACCAGCCGGAATTGGGGGCAAGACAACCTGCTTGGCGGTGAAAATCGGGATGGCAGCGACGCATACGGCGATTTGTCCTGTTGCAATCAACTTCCACTGTTGGGTGGCAAGAAGAATCGGTGTGCGAATCTATCCGGACGGACGGCGAGAATTTTTGTTTGCGAAGGAGCAATGAAAATGGCAAGTTATGAGTTGAATGTTCCGCTGTCAGACAAAGATGTCGAACAATTGCGGGTTGGAGACACAGTGTATATGACGGGTGCGGTTTTTACCTCCAGGGACATGGGTCATTTGGAGATTAAAAAAACGCTGCAGGCCGGAGGCGAATTGCCGGTTGATTTTTCCGGCAGCGTAATTTTCCACGCCGGACCTGTGCTCAAAAAAACGGAGCAAGGTTGGGATATGGTCGTGGTAGGTCCGACAACGAGTTTTCGCATGGAACCCTATGCGGAGATGGTGGGGCAGCTGGGCGTCAAGGCCATTATTGGCAAGGGTGGCATGCGGGAAGGCAGCGTGAAGGCTTTTCAAAAGTACAAGCAGGTGTATCTGCAGGCTGCGCCCGGTTGCGCCGTGAAACTGGCATCTGCCGTTAAATCTGTTGAAGGCGGACACTGGCTGGAAAAAGGAATGCCGGAAGCGCTGTGGATTCTCCACGTCGAAAAATTCGGCCCGTTTGCTGTTACAATGGATTCCCACGGCAAGAGCGTATATCAGGACATCAAGGATGAAGCGATAAAAATAATGCAAAATTTTTAATAAGCTTCTATCTTTACTACCCCAAAATTGCGCAACTTTTCACAGCGTAAAAAATCTATTGTTGGGGAGGACGTTACTATGCTAGGGCTTTCCATAGCCATTATTGTCATTGTCTGGGTCAGTTACATGTTGGCGCAAAAGTACAAACCGCAGGGTGTATTGCTTTCAGCAGGGATTATTCTAATGCTTTTTGCTGCATTTTTTGGTACGGGATCTATTTTGTCCGCCAAAGAATCAACCGGTTTTATCGGGTTCGATATCTTCGACGCTATCAGGAGGCTCATGAGTGATCGCCTGGCAGGGCTTGGGCTGACCATTATGTCTATCGGTGGATTTGTTCGATATATGGAACAATGTGGCGCGAACCGAGCCATGGTTGAACTGTCGACTTATCCCCTGAAGTTGGTTCATTCCCCAATGCTGGTCATGATGGTGGGATATGTTATTGGGCAGGTTGTTGATGTTTTTATACCAAGTCACGCAGGTCTTGGCTTGTTGCTCATGCTGACCATGTATCCGATTTTGGTCAAAGCGGGCCTGAGCAAATTAACTGCCGTCGCCATCATCGCCACGGCGAAGTTTACCGACATCGGTCCTATTTCTTCAAATGCCATTTTGGCAGCGCATACTGCAGGCATGGATCCGGTAACATATTTCGTAAAATGGCAATTGCCTGTAGTTATTCCCCCAATCATTGTTGTCGGGATCGCCCACTATTTTGTACAACCTTGGTGGGATAAACGTGAAGGGCTGGGGAAGACGACCGAAAAAGTCAAGGAAGAAGCCCCGACGCAGGAACCATTGCCACCACGAATTTACGCGATATTACCCACGTTACCACTGGTGTTGGTAATTGTCTTCTGCCCCTTGTTTATCAAATCCATTAAAATGAATGTGATTACCGCGATGTTAATTTGTACGATCATCGCTATGGCTTTCGAATTTGTCCGCTTTCGGAAACTGCGTCCCGTCATGGACAATATAATGACGTTTTTTGATGGCATGGGAAAACAGTTCATTGTCGTTATATCTCTGATCCTGTGTGCTGAAACATTTGCCATGGGATTGGTGAAAATCGGCGCCGTGGATACCTTGATCCAGCTGTCCCAGTCTGCCGGTTTTGGATTGCAATCAACCGTTTTTGTCATCAGTATCATTATGGTTGCCTGTTCGTTCCTTATGGGCTCAGGTAATGCTTCGTTTTTCGCTTTCGCCGGATTGGCCCCGAAAATTGCAGCCAATCTGAAAGTCGAGCCGGTGCTGATATTGCTCCCGATGGAAATAACGGCTGGTTTTGGCCGCTGCATGTCACCGATCACCGCAGCCATTGTTGCAATATCTGCGATTGCAGATGTCTCGCCTTTCCAGGTGGCCAAACGTTGTGCGATCCCTGTTACACTGGGTCTTATTGCCAATATGATTGCAACATATGTGCTCTTCTTGTAAGATAAAACGAATGGAGCTCGGCGGTTTCGCGTCGCTGTGCTCCACCCGTCGATAAAAATGCTTCAAGGAGTGACGAAGAATGCCAATTGTTGTAATGTTTTTATCTCCTGCCCGAGTAGCGGCAACCCATATTCCCATGCCAGTGGACTGGGAACTGCGTTTTTTGGAATCCAGCGATGAATCGCAGATTATCGAGACCTGTTGGGACGCGGACTGTATTTTGTCCGTGGGATCTGCGGCCAATATCACTGCCCGGGTTATTACCAGCTGTCCAAAACTGAAATTCATTCAGTGTCTGGGGGCTGGGTTTAATCAAGTGGATTTGGCGGCGGCCAAGATGCGGAACATTCCGGTAGCCAATTCCCCCGGCAAAAATGCTAGCACAGTAGCTGAATTTGCGATTGGCAGCATCATCGCATTGCAACGTCGTATTTTGGAGTCCGACGTCGAAATTAAAGCGGGTCATTATGACGTTTTTCGACGTCAGGTTTTACAAGAAGGCTTGCAGGAAATTGGCGGCAGCCGACTTGGTCTGGTCGGGATCGGCAACATCGGTCTCACGGTGGCGAAGATCGCCGGGCTTCTTGGCGCATCAGTCGGTTATTATACTGAACATCGGCGGCCAACTGAAGTCGAGCGTCAGTTTGGATTGGTGTATCAATCGCTGGACGAACTTTTGGCTGGCAGCGACATTGTTAGTCTGCACGTTCCGCTTAACGCGGCAACACGGGGAATGATCAGCGCCAGGGAGTTGGCGTTGATGCCTGCGGGTAGTTTGCTCGTGAATACTTCCCGTGGCGCGGTCGTCGACCAGGTTGCTTTGGCGCAAGCCTTGGAATCCGGTCATCTGGCTGGAGCGGCAATCGATACTTTTGACCCGGAGCCCCCCGATGCGAAGCATCCCTTGCTTCAACTTTCTCCGGCCGCTCGGCGCAAAGTGCTATTGACGCCGCACACCGCAGGGGTCACATTTTCTTCTTTTCGGCGTATGTTGGCTTCCAATATTGCAAACATGGAGCGGGTACTGCGGGGCGAACCGGCGGAAAATCAGGTCAATTGAATTTGAGATGTAGTCGGCAGAGGCGAACGGCGCCTCTGCTTGTGCCATGAAGGCATTGACTACTTATATAGGGATCGAGGTAAGTAATGATGGTAAGTCTTCTGAAAAACGGCGGCGGTTTTAACTTGAAAAAGAAGTTGATTGTGTTTTTCGTATTGATTGCCGCCATTCCGCTAATTTTGACAACGATGGTTACAACGTATCAAAGTCATTCTGCTTTAATTGAATCTGTATATGCTGATAATGGGAAAGTCGCCGTTTCTCTTGCCGGAGACCTGAATGCCTCACTGGCTGCTGATATCCAGTTGCTGCAGGCCATGGCGGATACGGCCGAAATCCAATCGATGGATGCGGCGAAACAGCTTCCCATTATGAAAAAAGTTGAGGAACGATCGCAGGACATTAGTACGATCATTGTTAACAATACTAAAGGAGCGCATACGGT
>DATMYT010000440.1:0-2422 GCA_035560855.1 Negativicutes bacterium
CTTATAAATCAGTTGATCCAGAACCCGCGCATCCGAATGCTGCGGCACAAAGCTGAGCCCCAGCAATTCCAAACGCATTCGCGTCATTCGGTCGATGATCGATGGATTGTTTAAGAACCACCAACATCCGAAGATCATCAGGTTACGGAATTTACGCGCCGTCACCGCAAGTTCATGCTGGTTTTCCAACGACAACATCGTAACAAGGAACTTATTGTCGGGATATTTTTGGCACAGGTAGGTAACTGTGCCGATATCAGCTTTTGCCACTGCGTCGCCGGCATCGCCCAGTCCGGAATTGACTTTCTTGGTAACCCCGATCATCATCGCAAACGGTCGATTAAGCTCGCGGCATACCGGCAGCACACATTCCTCCACGACTCTGGAACGGAGTGAGTCCTCAGGAACCTGGAATGTCGGCGGTAATGATGCTGCAACATAAAGTGCATCCATCTTTAGCATCCATTCTTTCAGGAAACGCTTGATTTCACCGATACTCTCCCCACCGAGTTTCGAATCGACGGCATATCCCCATTTTCGCAAACTAGCCATGGCCGATTCGTCAAGATTCAGCAGCGGATCGATCCTCAATGCAGCTTTAAAACGCGGGTCAATTTTCGGACCAGCATGCCACATGGCAAATTCATCTGGGTTGAAAAGATCATTAGTCATCACCACTTCCTTGACCCCGGCCTTTTCAAACACAATATCCATATATTCGTTTACGCTTTTACTTTCGCAATACCGACGAATGCCGGAAATATCACGTGAACGTACGTCCTGCCCAAGTTTGGACATAACGGTAAGAACGCCCCGTTGAGCCTCGCTGACCGGAGAGCGATCAATGAACAATGTTTTCCAAATCAGATCAGCCTGCTGTCGTTTTGGCATGGAAAAATATTGCTCGTAGGGCCTGCTGTCGTAGCGAAAGGTCTCTGCGATCAAATAATGGTAGGTGATAAGTTCATCCACTCCCCAGAGTAGAAGATTCCCGAAAGATGCAGGATAGATATGGGTATGCACGTCTGTAATTGGGGTTTCCCGCAGAATGCGTCCGACAACCTGCGACATTTCGTCTCGTTTGACCGGTTTCATCATTATATGCCTCCCAACTTTCTTTGAACTTTATTCTTTATTATCTTTTCGCCTTTAAAAACCGAAATCCTCCCCATCAGCTCTACAAATCGGTTTAGTATTTAACAAATGCAAACACGGTCAGAGTCCTTTGTACAGCGCTTTATGCAGCGCTCAGGCGCTCCGCTTCAGGAGCGTTTTAAATAAAGTGAATTTTATGGAATTTCACCACTTATAATGGTAAAATCAAAACGTAGAAACATTGGAAACTGCTTACCACAGGAAGAATATAAGGAGGGTGATAGTGTATGGCTCGTAAACTCCCTGCATTCCTGGTCTTGATTATGTTTGTTTTGGCGGTGGTCGGTTGCGGCAGCCAGGCCAAGCCGGAAACTCCCAAAGCGGAGGCGCCAAAATATCCGACCAAGTCTGTGGAAATTATTATTCCCTGGGCAGCAGGTGGAGCAACCGATGTACTATTTCGCGCAATGGGGTCCGTATATCCCAAGTATGCAAACAATCAGCAGCTTGTTATAAAGAATGTGCCTGGCGGCGGTGCGGCAATCGGCTACACCGAGGCTACAAAAGCCAAAAATGATGGGTATACTATCATCGCAACAGCTACGCCGATGATTACGAAGATACACATGGACAACGTCCAGTTTGCGACGAATAGTTTTTCACCAGTGCTGTTAGTTGCCGACAACGCCTGCATGATTATGGTGCCGGATGCATCTCCGTATAAAAACCTGAAAGATTTTGTTGAAGATGCCAAGAAACGTCCGAGCGAAATTACGGTTGGCAATGGCGGTTCTGGTGGCGGCACCCATCTGGCTGCATTGGCTTTCCAAAATTTTGCCGGAATAAAACTAAAACATGTCCCCTTTGAGGGCGGTGGCCCATCGATTACGGCAGCATTAGGTAAACACATTGATGCCATTATGGTTTCCGCGCCGGAAGGAATAACGCAGGCTCAAGCCGGACAATTGAGAATCCTCGGCATTTTCGGCGACGCTCGCTTGCCGAAATTTCCCAACGTACAAACAGCAAAAGAACAGGGAATAGATTTTAAAGTCACCATGTGGAGGGGAATTCTTGCTCCAAAAGATACACCACCGGCCCTGCTGGCACAAATCCATGACATTTTCAAAAAGTGCATGGAAGATCCAGACTTCAAGAAGAAAGCGGAAGAACTAAGCGTAGAACTAAAGTATATGAACCAAGCTGATTTCGGCAAATTTTTAACGGCGGAAGATGATCGTTATAAAAACCTGATGATCAAAGAAAAATTCGGCAATAGATACAAACAGTAGTTCGCCAACCCTAACGGCCCCGTCAGATTATCTGC
>DATMYT010000441.1:0-5559 GCA_035560855.1 Negativicutes bacterium
CCCGCAAACTGTCCGGTGGCATGAAACAACGGGTGGCCATCGCACGAGCGCTGGCAAATGACCCAGAAGTGCTGCTGATGGATGAGCCGTTCGGGGCACTGGACGCCCAAACGCGTTCGGTAATGCAGGAACTGCTGTTGTCGGTGTGGGACGAGTCGCACAAGACCATTTTATTTGTGACGCATGATGTGGAAGAAGCGGTGTTCATCGGCGACACGATCTATGTCATGACAGCTAGGCCGGGGCGCATCAAGGCCCGGATTGAGGTCAAGCTGCCGGCCAAGAGAACCTATGATATGAAACTGTCGGATGAGTTTCTCACAATCAAGCGGGAAGTGTTGGAGCTGATCCGGGAGGAAGCCTGGAAAGCAGCCAATGCAAATCTGCCGGAGGAGTGAAGAGGATGACGCGAAAATTGTCTTTTTTGCCGATCAAACGAGGTGTTTTGGCCGCCGTCTGGTCGGAGCAGGGCTTATATGAACTGACGTTTCCTTATCCAACGGCAAGGGAAGCGCAGGGGCATTTGACGACGACGGGGCTGATGGTTGGCGATCTGGATGCGCAGCAACAACGCTGGCAACAGACCTTGCTGGCTGAGCTGGAAGCATATTTTGCCGGCAAGCCCATCGCATTTACGGTTCCGGTGGATTGGTCCGGGTATACGGAGTTTCGCCTGCAAGCGCTGCAGTTTACCGCAGCCATTCCTTTCGGTCAGGTTGCAACTTATGGCGGTGTCGCCATGTCGGTGGGCCGGGCGGGAGCTGCGCGGGCCGTCGGGGGAGCGATGCATGCGAACCGGACGCCTATTGTAGTCCCTTGCCATCGGGTTGTGGGATCGGATGGTAGTCTCACCGGATTTGGCGGTGGATTGACATTAAAGCAGGAACTATTGGGGCTCGAAAAGAAATGAGAAGAATAAGAAGCGTGACATTTGAAAACAATTATGCATGAGGAGCACAAGTAACGATAAATAAGCATAGGGGAAAGAATATGACGATAAAACTGGTTGCAATCGATATGGATGATACGTTGCTGGATAATTCGCAGCAAGTGACGGAGCGAACACGGCAAGCAATCCGGCGAGCGATGGATGCTGGTGTGGCTGTGGCTATTGCTACCGGACGAATGTTTCGCTCGGCCTTGCCGTTTGCGCAGGAGCTGGGGATTCAGTTGCCGCTGATTACATATAATGGGGCTATGATTCGTGAGCTGGATTCGGGAAAAACTTTATTTCATCGTCCTATCGAGAAGGAACTGGCCCAGGAGTTGGCCGATTTGTTTCGGCAGCGCGGCTGGTACTTGCAGAAATATGTAGATGACCGGCTGTATGTTGCCGAACTGGATGAGAATGCAAAATTTTACGCCGACTATGCCCGAGTCGAAGCTATTCCGCTTGGAGACGAATTTTTTCAAATGGCAGAGGCTCCGACCAAGATGCTGAGCATGGGGGATACAGACGAATTAAATGAGATTCGAACGGAAGTGGCCGCTCGGTACGGCGATCGACTTTACTTGGCATCTTCAAAAAAACGTTATCTTGAAATGGTCGATGTTCGGGTCAACAAAGGGGAGGCTCTGGCCTTCCTGGCTGAAAGACTGGGAATCGCGCAGAATGAAATCATGGCGATTGGCGATTCCATGAACGATGTCGATATGATTGCATACGCAGGCTGCGGTGTGGCTATGGGCAACGCGAATGCGACGGTCCGGGCGGCAGCTGATTTTATAACGGCGACAAACTCCGAAGACGGGGTGGCGGCAGCCATCGAAAAGTTTGCCCTCGTTTGAAACGGGAGGTATTTCTGTGGTTGTAGGCATTGGGATCGATCTGGTGGAAATTCACCGTATGAAGCAAGCGATTGAGCGACCTGCTTTTGTCCAAAGAGTATTTACCCCGGCGGAAGAAGCTTACTGCTCTGGTCGGGGCCGACAGAATGCGTCTTCTTTTGCAGCTCGGTTTGCAGCGAAAGAGGCAGCCATGAAAGCATTGGGGACGGGGCTGTCAGGAGGTGGAACCTGGCAGGATATTGAGGTGCTGCCGAACGAGCAGGGGAAACCGGTTATGCAGTTGACGGGCTTTTTTGGACAATTGGCCAAGGAACTGGGCGTTTCGCGCATTCATGTTTCCCTGTCTCATGCGCAGGAGTATGCGACGGCTCAGGTATTACTCTGGAGGGGAGAAACGGAATGAAAATCGCAACGGCGCAGGAAATGCGCGATATTGACAAGTCAACCATGGAGTGGTTCGGTCTACCGGGCGTAGTTCTCATGGAGAACGCTGGACGCGCCGTAGCGGAAAAATCCGTAGCTATTTTGGGCGAACCGCGCGGTAAGATCGTTTTTATTGTGTGCGGCGGTGGTAATAATGGCGGAGATGGCTATGTGGCGGCTCGTTGGCTTCATAATTACGGAGTACGGGTGAAGCTCTTTCTTGCGGTTGACCGTACGATGATCAAAGGGGATGCGCTCATACATCTGGAGACCGCTGTACGTATGGGTGTCGAGTGCTTTGATTTCACGGAGCCGCGGAGCATGGAAAAAGCAAGGATTGCCTCCGCTTTTGCCGACTTGGTAATCGATGCGCTCTTGGGAACCGGCTTTCATGGCGAATTGAGCGAACCCTATCGAGAAAGTATCGAGCTGATGAATGGGGCAGGAAAAAAGATTTTGTCGGTGGATATTCCTTCCGGCGTGGAAGCAGATACGGGAATGGTCCGGGAAAAAGCAGTGCAAGCTTTTTGCACAGTTACGTTCGGGTTGCCCAAACCGGGTCTTTTGCTGTATCCTGGCGCCGGATGCGCTGGCGAGCTTGAAGTTGCGCCCATTGGTATTCCCGCCGAACTATTGACTGCCGCCACCATCCAGCAAACATTGGTGACGCAGGAGACTGCAGCAGCGCTACTGCCTCAACGGCTACCGGATTCCCACAAAGGAAGTTTCGGACACGTATTGGTGATGGGCGGGTCCCGTGGCATGAGCGGCGCGGTTTTCCTGGCAACGCAGGGCGCGCTGCGGACCGGCGCCGGGCTGGTGACGGCAGGCGTTCCTTCCAGTATTGGCGCCGTGATGGAAATGAAAACAACCGAAGCCATGACGCTGGAATTGCCGGAGACGTTGGCAGGCGGTCTGGGAGCAGATGCCGTGCAAATGGTTTATGAATCTTCCGCGCGTTCTTCGGTGGTGCTGATTGGGCCGGGACTGGGCCGACAGGAAGATACCATGGAAGCAGTAAGGGAACTGATCCAAACAGTTGATCGCCCGTTGGTTCTGGATGCCGATGCGCTGTTCGCCTTGTCCGGCCATATTGAGATATTGGCAGCCACGGATGCGTTGGCGGTTTTGACGCCGCATCCGGGAGAAATGGCCCGTCTGACGGGACTTTCCGTGAGGCAGATCCAGTCCGATCGAATCGGAGTAGCTCGCCGCTTCGCCAAAGAATGGGGAAATATTGTGGTTTTGAAAGGTCCTCGAACCATCGTTGCCTTTCCGGATGGGGAGATTTATGTCAATCCCACTGGTAATTCCGGCATGGCGACCGGCGGTATGGGCGACGTGCTGGCAGGGATCATCGCAGCCTTGATTGCACAGGGATTGTCCAGCCACGACGCCGCAGTGCTCGGAGTTTATTTACATGGCCTGGCGGGAGACCGGCTGGCGGCCGAGCGGCCGGTTGGCATGACGGCCCAGGATCTTGGCGAGCACATTCCTGCAGCTATGCGGGCACTTGTGATATAATATAACAAATGCTTTTTCGTGATAGGGCAGGAGGGGGTGAGACCGGTTGCGTTTTCGATACTATGTGAGTTTGCTGATTTTGTTTTTGCTTAGCTTGTCTGCCGTACTGGTGTCGGCGGCTCCTGCCGAGGCCAGCGCCAAAATAATTGGCGTGCGTTGGGGCAGAACAACCGATGCTGTAACGGGTGCGATAAAAGTTCGTGTGGTTTTGGAGACCAGTGGTCCGGTGGAAGTGGACCAGTTTATCACGGCAAAACCAAACTGGCGGCTGGTTGTTACTCTGCGGGGGGCAAACGCCGATCAACTGACGATTCCGCCGTCTCCGGATCAAACGGTGGTAAAAGGTATGAGTTTGGTCAAGTCAACAAAAGACACGGTTCATGCTATTCTTGAACTTCCGGGATCCTTGCCGGAAGATCAGTACAAGGTGTTTACCGTAAAAGCAGATCCCAAAGCCAAGCGTCCGTTCCGCGTCGTCATTGATGTGGAGAAATCTGTGCCGATGTCAGACGTCAAGTTCTCAGCCGGGCTCAAAGGGAAATTGATTGTACTGGATCCCGGTCATGGTGGCTCAGATCCGGGAGCAATCGGTCCACGGAGAACATACGAAAAGAATTTGAATCTTAGCTTGGGTATGCAGGTGAAAGCGATTCTGGAAAGATCAGGCGCTCAAGTGGTAATGACTCGCCAGACGGATATAGATTGTTCGACGCCGGATGCGTCGGATCGGGATGAGCTTCGGGCCCGCACCATGGTGGCCAATGATCGCAAAGCCGATCTTTTCATTAGTATCCATCATAATGCTTCGGCTAATACCGACCTGAGCGGTACTACGACGTATTATTACCGCAAGACCATGTTTGATGTCGTTTTGGCGCAATGCCTTCAGGATGCAATGATCCGGGGTGGAGGGCTGGATAATATCGGAGTGAGGACAGCAAATTTCTTCGTGGTTAAAAACACTTGGATGCCGGCGGCTTTGCTGGAGATTGGGTTCATTTCCAATCCACAGGAAGAGCAAATCCTGAATAGTTCTGCATTCCAACAAAAAATGGCGCTGGCAATCGTGGCTGGTATTGATCAGTTCTTCGGTCAGGCCGCGAAAATGCGAGGTGAACAATGATGAAACGCCGATGGCTGTTCGGGATTTTGATGGCGGTTCTTTTGGCGCTGTTATTGACTGGATGCGTTCCAAACGGAAGTAATGCGACAGAGGGCAATAATGGGGCAACGCCGGGTACCAAGTCGGCTGATCCGGTCAAACCTGCACAGAGCGATACGGTTCCTGTCAAGGTGTATTTTGGTACGCATGATGCCAAGTATGTAGTGGCGGAAGTGCATATGTTGAAAAATGATTCGCAGTTGATGCAACGGGCAATGGAAACGTTGGCGACCGGACCGAAGAGCACTGATCTGGTTGCTGTCATTCCCAAGGCAACGAAAGTGAAAAGCGTTACGGTCAAAGAAAAGACTGCTTTTGTGGATTTCTCGGAAGAAATTGCGAAACGCGGTTTTGGCGGCTCAGCGACTGAAATTTTGGCGGTGGGCGCCATCGTGAATACGCTGACGGAGTTTCCGGACGTGGAGCGTGTGCAGATCCTGGTCGAAGGGAAAAAAGTGAGCACCTTATTTGGCCATCTGGACATATATGATCCACTTAGCCGATCTCCGGCGATTATCAAAACAAAATAGAAACGAAAAAAAAGAAGCGGAATGAGGGGAAACCCACTTTTCGCTTCTTTTTTCAATTAATATGAACTAATAATATGAACTAAAGTATGAACAAAAAAGAAGTACCGGGGATGAGATAAGCGGAGGTTAAGC
>DATMYT010000442.1:0-2759 GCA_035560855.1 Negativicutes bacterium
ACCATCCTTGGCTACTGTCCAGCAATACCATTTGTCGGCGAAGCGTAGTGATAAATCGAGCATGGATGCGTCCCTCTTCATTGACGGTCACTTCTCCAAGGCGTCCTCCTTCGTCCCCAACAAGATTGGCCGTCGTCAGCGCGGTATCATAACGCGACAACCGCCAAGGGATCTCGGAAAAATGGGTTTCCTCAAATGGCTCAATAAGTTGCCCCTGTCGAAAAGCCAACACTGGTACTGCGAATTCTTCACCACGCTCCGCTGGAAAGTATCTACAAATGGGTCCCATTGGCGGAAAGGTTCCTCCTATACCGCCCGTGCCAACTTGCCCCCTCGTTGTTTGGGTTAGTCCAGTCGCAGTATGTTGCGAATCCCCAGTGTGGAGTGCTCCAGCACCTGTGGTTGGTGGAATTCCGAACCAGTCACCTCCTTCTGTCGTTCTGGGAGGCTGACCTTCACCTCTATTATCGCCAGCAGGCACATCAGTCGGTTCGGCGGGGTCAGTCGGATTAGAAAGGTCCAGTGGCATCAGTTCAGGCCGAAATGGCATTACATAGTCCTGTGCCTCCCGACGCTCAAAGCCATTATCCACCAACGAGTCCGCCAGAGCTGACGCGGTTGCGCCAAAATTTTCTGATGCTGCAAAAGCATATGCCACATTCAACGGAGGACGTCGTTTCGCCCGTGCATGCGGCAAACGCATGATGCGTCCGAGCATCTGTTCCACGGCAGTCGACGAATGCATCTCGGCGACAGAACATAAAACATAGGCGAACGGGCAGTCCCATCCTTCACGAAGTGCCTGCACTGTGATGACATAACGAATTGGACAACGTTCACTGAGAATGTCGTCCGGCAATTCTTTACGTTCACCTGAAATAGTCAAGAAAAGCGCACATCCAAGAAGGCAAAAAACAGCCAACAATACCACAGCAGATCACGCAGCGGCCAGGGTTTGGCTCATAGCTCGTTTTTTAAGAGGCGGCAAATTATTCTCATTGGCCGTGTAGCGGCGTTCGGTGTTGTAATATAGCTCAATCCAGGTAAATATTTGTTGGCGAACCTGCTGACGCGTCAGCTTGGGCATAGGCAATTTATAGATCAGTTCTTTTTTCAATGTGGCAAAAAAGCTCTCCATGCGAGCATTATCATAGCAACTTCCCGTGCGTCCCATGCTTTGTAGCAGCTTATATTTTTGGAGTTTTTGGCGGTATTCATGACTGGTATATTGACTGCCGCGATCCGAATGCAAGATCAGGCCCGGCTTTTTTCCGTAACGACCTATAGCACTGTTTAACGCCGCAACACACAATTCAGCCCGCTTGTGCGCCGCCATGGACAGGCCAACAATCGCACCGTCGAAGCAGTCCAGAATAGCAGCCAGATAGAGCTTTCCGTCTTTACATTTCATTTCGGTGATGTCCGATAGCCATTTGCAATTTTCTTCAGACGCTGTAAAATTGCGCTTCACCAAATCTTCGCTAAGTTGATCTGCCAAGTTGCGTCGCGTAATTCCATGCGGCTTTCTGCGCCGTTGCAGCAGACCGTTGTCACGGCAAAGCTTGTAACACTTTCCGTAACTCAGTTTTCCCACAGCCTCTGGCAGTTCATCGCGCAAACTACGGACGCCGTAGCATGGATGTTTTTCTCTTGCTGCTTTCAGGGCCGATATCAGTTCGTCGTCGCGGCTGGGACGGCTTGTCCGCTTTATCCAGGTGAATACCCTTCCCGGCGGACGGACAGCGTCAAGCAGCAAAGTGCGATACTGGCCGTTCCACGGTTCCGGGCAATTCACTTATACAGTTGCCGCGGTTTTATCCCGATCATCGACCCGCCATAAAACCCAGAGCTTTTTTCAAGATTGTATTGGCTTCCCGTAGTTCGTCCATCTCTTTTTCCAGACGCCGAAAGCCTTCTTCGGCGCTTTCGCCAGGACGCAGCCCCTTAAGTGCTATGCCATGCTCCAGCCGTTTGGCTCGTTGCCATGTATATAGCGCTTTCGTAGATACATTGAGTTTTTCACTGGCTTGGCGGACCCCAATCTCTGAAGCCAGTTTCAGCGCGTCGTTCTTAAATTCTTCATTGTACTTTTTTACCATCTTCGCACACCTCGATTTGATTTTATTTTATCACTTTTGGGTGTGCGCTTTTACTATATCAGTCCAGTCACCTTGAAGCAATAAACCTCCCGAATCTTCCCCAACATCCAATGATGGCATACGAGCAAGCAAATAAAACGGGATATTCTGGCAATGCTCGACAACTGCCTGCTTGCCAATCCAATCTAAAGTAGGCATAAAAACCTCCAAATAGAGCAATAAGTACTCATCTATTTCAACGAGAAATTCCATGTTCCTGCCAAATGCTGTTTGTTACGTCTTCCAGTCAGAAAGTCAGGGAAATCAGAGCTGCATGCTTACTGAAAGCGACAACACGTGAATGGCAGATTAGACCTCAAATCTATACCCCAACGCGATGTGATACGTTCCGCTTTGTAAAATGATATCCGCTCAATGAGGGTCTGCTTGGCCTAAGCAAGCTCTCAAATGCTACCAGTCTCATTCTTTCTTCATCGTGAGGAAGAAACATACCCAAAATCCATTAACTTCTCTAGGCAAAATAATCAAATCCACCTCCATCTAACCTAACATAGAATTAATTGATTCGCGGGGGGTGATATTAATGTTTGCTCATTAATTGCTGAGTATCGCAGAGGCGGCCGTTATCCTAAGATGCAGTTCATCAACGGAGTACAAGTT
>DATMYT010000443.1:0-3016 GCA_035560855.1 Negativicutes bacterium
GTAGTAGTGAAAATGTGCTTGATTCATTTCAAAAAGAGCTTGTAAATTGGCAAATACGAACCAAGCAAGCTATTGATAAACAGAAGGAAAATGACAGCAATGGCAATATTTTGATGTCAGAAAAGAAATGGCGTAATCTAATGAAAAAAGTGGACCATGCGCTCGATGCCTCAAAAGAGAAGATAAAAGAGCAGGAACAGCAGGAACAGCAGGAACAAGAGAAAAATTTGATCAAAAAAGATACTGTTACCGTCGATCCCAAACCAGTTCCAACATTTGGCTATACTGCTGTTCTTCCTGCAAGCGGGAAAAAAGAGTAAGAACAGAACGACGATCTTCATAGCAGTTAAAGCAGCAACCATGCGCGTTGTTGCTTTTTTCTTTTGCTCGGAGAACGTTAGAAAATAGGACCCTTGGCCACTTTTGCCTGAGGGTAGTGTCCGGAAATGGTCTCAGGATGATGTTGGTTAATAGAATATAAGGCTTTTCGGTATTTTATGTCTTGCGCCTGCGAAAGTTTCTGCCCTATCCGTCGGCGTCAAAGGAATTCAAGGAATCTTGTCGAAACAAAAGAAAAGAATAATAAGGCCGACAGCCACGGCGAGAAGAGCGTACAAAGGCCGCGGCAAGAGCTGTAAGGATTGTTATGAATGTTTTTCTTGACGCTTTCCGCAATATTGCAGTGATTGCCGTGTTTGCCTACCCGATAACACGCTTGTCTGCCATGCAGAGAGCACAAAGCATGCTGTTGTCAGTTAATGATAAGTTGGCCTTGATCTGCGTTTTTGGCTTGCTGTCGATCTGTGGGAATATGACCACCACCGTTGTTTTTAATCAAGCCATTTTGAATAGCGGCATAACTGGTCCTGTTTTGGGGGGGATAATTGCCGGGCCTATCGTGGGTTGCTTTTCTGGACTGTTCGGGGGCCTGCATCGCTTGACCATGGGCGGGTTTACAGCACCGGCGGATGCAGCGGCAAATGTTTTGGGCGGGATACTCGGCGGGATTTTTTATTGGCGGCTTAGGCATAACCGAATGAATTTTCTTGCTGCTTTTTCTGCCGGGCTGCTTGCCAGCATAATAAATCTAATTTTGATTCTAGTGCTTGCCGATCCGGCGATTTTGGCATTTGTTTTTGTAAAGTGGACTGGGTTTGTGACACTAATGGTAAATGCGTTCGGGATTGGAATATTTACCAGCATTGCTCATAATGTCCAGAGCCGCCAGTACTCCATCGGAACCAGTTACGCCGAAACGGCTACAGAGATTGCGCAAAAGACTATGTTGATTATCAAAGGGCATATGGATGTTGCCGTGGCGAACGACCTGGCTGATATCATATATGCGGCGATCAACAAAGGGGCAGTGGCTATCAGTAATGGAGGAGCGTTTCTGGCATTTAAAGGAGCTGGAAGCGAAACTCATAGTAATGAGAAGCCCGAGGTGGCATTAACCAGTGGATTTATTAGACGCAATGAAGAATATCGGGTTGCGAATTCGAAACGAGAGATTGCTTGTCCGGTTGTTGGGTGCATTCACGATGCGGTTATTGTTGCCCCCCTCTATTGTGGAAAGGAAAGAATAGGTTTTTTGCATGTTTACAAAGTCGGAGACGTAGTGCACTCCCCGGACATCAAACTGGTAACCGGGGTTGCCGAAATGTTGAGCATTCAATTTCAAAGCGCTCGTCTGGAAGAACAGGCAAAGCTTCTGGCGCACGCAGAGTATGCGGCGTTGCGGTCACAAATCAATCCACACTTTCTTTTCAATTCCATTAGCGCCATCAAACTTCAGGTTCGTGAGGACCCCATCAAGGCGCAGCAGTTGTTGATGGCTCTGGCGTCGTTTTTTCGCCGCACGCTGGAGAGCGGCAAGGAAATGATCATGCTTGCCGAAGAACTGCAGTGCATAGAATTTTATCTTACGATTCAACAAGCGCGATTTGGTGACCGGCTGAGAGTTTACTATGATATAGCAACAGAATGCATGCCCATTTCCGTGCCGGCTTTTACCATTCAACCGTTGGTGGAAAATTGCTTTAATCATGGTTTTTCAGAAAAGGTCGATGCTCTTCAGATAAAAATATCCGGTAAAAGTTTGCAAGAGGGGGTTATCGTACGGATTGAAGACAATGGCAATGGGATACCGGATGAAGTCATAGAAGCAGTTCAGCAGGACCAAGTAATTCGTCGGATGGGCGTTGGGCTCACCAATGTCAACAGGCGATTGAGAAGTATTTACGGACAAGAGTGTGCTCTTCATTTGAAAAATTTGCATCCGGGCGCGGTAGTGGAACTAACAATCCCAAGCGGAGGCGTAACATGATAAAAATAGTAATTGCCGATGATGAACCCCACGTCTGCAAGGAACTAGAGTATATCATCGGCAGGGAAAGCGAATTAAAAATTGTTAAAGTCTGCCATAACGGAACCGAGGCATTAGAACAAATCAGCAAGCTTCAACCGGAAATCGTTTTTCTGGATATTGAAATGCCAGGGTTGAACGGCATCCAATTAGGGTATTATCTCAAAAACATGAAGCGGCAACCGTACCTGATTTTTGTTACCGCATACGGTGATTTTGCTTTGGATGCCTTCAAAGTTGGCGCCAAGGGGTATATATTGAAGCCGTTTTCCGAAGAAGATGTGCAGGAACAGATAAGGCAGGCCAGGGAGTATATTGAACGGCAGACTCCCACGCCCGACAAAGGCCGGGAAATTCCCAAAACCAAGATTCCCGTGCAAGATAACGGGAAGTTCAAATTGCTCGACCAACAGACTATTGTCCTTGCATATGCCAATGACAGGGCCGTTTATGTTCGGTCTGACGGAACGGATTATATGGTGGATTTTTCATTAGCCGAACTTGAAGGGCATCTGCAGAAAAATATATTTATCCGTTGTCATAGGAATCATATCGTAAATATCAGTAAGGTAAAAGAAGTCGTTCCATGGTTTAACAGTACTTACATGCTGGTAATGGAAGGCGAGACTAATGTGCCGGTTAGCCGTGCAC
>DATMYT010000444.1:0-3654 GCA_035560855.1 Negativicutes bacterium
CAATTGTTTTTTCGTATATCATTTTTATGTATTCAGGGTCCAATTCTTATTTCCCTGCCAATCGCATGCATTTTCTGCAGGATTTTTGCACTCATAGGGGAAAAATAAACTATGGAAGAAGCTATCTCTTGGATAAGGAGTTTTTCATGTCTATCTTCGCGCTCGCTGATTTACATTTATCCGGAAATCCGCCGGTCAAACCGATGGACCGTTTCAGTCCCGCCTGGGAAAATCATTGGGGAAAAATCCAGACGGCGTGGCTCGCTGCAGTAAAACCGGAAGATACGATCCTACTTGCCGGCGATATCTCCTGGGCCATGAAATGGAAGGATGCCCTCATTGATCTTGCCGCGATTGATGCTTTACCCGGACGCAAGGTTCTGGTACGGGGAAATCACGATTACTGGTGGGGAACCGTAGGTAAAATGACGCAAGAAATGCCTGATTCTTTCTTTTTTCTACACAACAATTATTATGCGGCGGAAGGTTGGGGCATTTGCGGCAGTCGAGGCTGGATCACTCCCTGCGACCCTGCTTTTCGTCCGGAAGATGAACCGATATACCTGCGCGAAGTTTCCAGACTGCGTATCTCTTTGGAAGCAGCCCGCGCCGGGGGGTGTGAACGGTTGATTGTGATGCTGCATTTTCCGCCGATGTGTCTGGACGAGGGTTCGAATGGGTTCACTGCGTTATTGGAAGAATTCGCAGTCGAGTCCTGCATTTTTGGCCACATTCACGGGGATGGCGCCCACATGGCTCCTCACGGACAGATCAAAGGCGCCGCCTGCCACTTGGTGGCCTGCGACGCCCTGAACTTCCAGCCGAAAAAAATTGTCTAACCAACCCGCGAGCATTCTGCGTCTGAAGCAATATTCTGCTGCGTCTGAAGCAAGAAAGGCCGGTGTATAAGAACGCTTCGACGCTTTGCTTGACCTCCGCTTATCTTATACACCGGTCTTTCTTCAGTTTACGCCCATAACCATTGGGGACAATAGGTTCTTTCAATCAATCCTTTTTCAATATTGGAACTGTATTTGCCGCATGGCTCATCACTGTAATGGTGAAGTCATCGCGGCCGATTTTTTCCCGGGCAATCCGCATTGCTTCTTCCGCTGAGCTGGCCGGAATCATGCCGGTCTTACGAATGAATTCTGCGTTTTCCGGTTTTGTTACCACAATCATCGAAATATCCTGCGCGATGGAAATGCATTTGAATGCGATGAACCCGGGCACGGTGAAGGCTGCCCGCAATGCACTTTCAAACGCCATTGCATCGGGATATTTGAACCAGTTACTGAACTCCGCCGGCTCTAGAATATCCCGGCATTCGAGGAAGCAAATCGCCACGCCGCCGGATTTGGTGGCCATATAAGCATTATCGAGGCTTTTCGCGCCCTGATATAAGTTGATATCTTTGGGGAATCCACCGGCTGAAGCCACCACCAAGTCCGCTTTCGCTTCGATGGGAATACCGTAGATTTTTTCCACCAGCTTGCAGCCCTCTTCCCAGGCTTTTTGCCAATGCCCGGCAAAAATTCCGGCCATTTTCCCCTCCGGTGTAAACACAACATTGAGAAGGAAATCGGGATCCACAAACTTGGCGATCTCCATCTGGTCTTCATGCATCTCATTACCTTCGGTTCGACCGGACATGCAGTGAGGATTCAAGCCGTGTCCGACTTCCGGGTGCATACATAACCGATGATTCGCCTGTATAGTGTCATAGCCGCTGATGCCAGGCATAACGGCCTTGCGACCGGCTCCAAAACCAGCCATGAGGTGATAAACAATCCCGCCCGTCAGAATAATCCGGTCGGCTTCCATGACCCGCTTATTGTTCCAGGCTTCCACGCCGCGCGAAGTTTTGCCATTGTAGACAAGACCGGCTTTATCCCGCGCATTGTGCTGATAAATCCGCACTCGATGACATACCGATGCGCCGCATACAACAATGTTTTCTTCATCCGTGTGCGGGCGATGGGCGCCAAGAGCGATCATGATAAAAATATCCTGATCTGGTATGCCTGCCGCATTGAGCTCGTCAAGCAACGTAGGTAAAAACTGATTGGCTTTGATCCAGGCGCGCGTGATATCGCTGACGATGATCGCCACCGTTTCTCCCGCTTTCACCACTTCTTTTAAAGGGGGGGCGCCGATCGGGTTGCGCAATGCTGCAAGTACAGCCGCCGGAACATCCGCAATCGCAGCCGCCGGTCGTCCTTCGATCTCATGAATAATTTGCTCTTCAGGCAAGGCCAGTTCCACCACAGTGCTTCCATACCCGAAATTAAATTTTTTGTTTCCCATTATTTGTCCCTCCATTTGCCAAAATTCCTATGAAACCATTATAATAAAGCTATAATATACCCCCGCCCCCCGCAGGGGGATCATGAAAGAGGTGAACCAAGAATGACAGATCCTGCCGTTAAAACTGAAGTACTGGCCCGGCTCAAAAACGTTCGCGGCCACATCGCCGGGATTGAACGAATGCTGGAGGATGATCAGCCCTGTTCCAATCTACTGGTGCAAATCGCCGCCGTACGGTCTTCCATCGACAAGATCGGCTTTTTTCTGCTTGAAAACAATGCGGTCAACTGTCTATGCGAAGACGCTCCGAATCTCGGCGCCGACCGACAGAAAGTTGAACAGATTATAAAGCAATTGCTCACGTTTGTAAAGAAGTAGGAGGCCTTTATGCATCAATATCTTTTTCACATCGGTGATTTTCCGATACGAATGTATGGCCTTATTCTGTGCCTGAGTATATTTTTGGCTACCGGCATGGCGTGGTTTTTGGCCCGTCAGGATGGCCGCTGGCATGAACATGTACCGGATATGGGCTTGTATTGCGGCTTGGCCGGCATCGTGGGCGCCAGGCTTTGGGATGTTTTCTTTTTCGACTGGGCTTACTATCAGGACCATCTGCTGGAAATCCCCTTCGTCTGGCAAGGCGGCATGGCCATTCAGGGCGGTGTGTTGGCCGGAGCTATTGTGGGCATCCTTTATACAAAGCGTCATAGCATCGACACCTGGGAATTCGCCGACATCATCGCAGCCCCTGCCGTCATCCTCGGACAATCAATCGGTCGGATGGCCAATCTTCTCAACGGCGATGCTTTTGGCAGTCCCACCGGCGGTCCCTTCGGCCTTCTCTATCCTCCGGGGACCTTGGCGAATTCGACCTACGGCGCGCAGCCTTTGTGGCCAACGGAGGTTTGGGAAGGACAAATCGATATTATTATCTTTGTCCTGCTGCTGCTGGCTCGCTTTGTTCCGCATGCCAAGGGACAGATTTTTGCTCTATATGCTATATTATACTCCATCGCCCGCTTTTTTCTCGAATATATGCGCGGCGATTATGGCACATTGGCATTTGGTCTCAAGTCAGCCCAGCTGACCAGTCTGGTCGTCATTGCCAGTGGGTTGGTTGCTTTTTGGTGGTTTGGACAACAGAAACCGGCGCAACCTGCCTTGATAAAGCCAGAATCTCGATCCAAGCGCAAATCTTAAGGCAAAAACAGATGTGATGTGTTAACTAAATAAGGACCGGGGTATGAGATAAGCGGAGGTTAAGCGAAGCGTCGAAGCGTTCTCATACCCCGGTCCTTATTGGATTGGCAGTAACACAAAAATTTCTTTCCCATAGTATAAGTT
>DATMYT010000445.1:0-3362 GCA_035560855.1 Negativicutes bacterium
GCGCGCTTAGCAATCTCATCTTCTTTGATCAAGACAGATTTCTCTTGCTCTGTTGCTCGAAGGGTATTACTGTTCGGTTTCTCCGCGTGGTGAAAGCTTGCGATATGAAACCAAGGCGAGCGCGTGCTGTAATCATTCTCACCAACAGCCGAACTTACACTTGCAGGAGGATTGCTCGATTTTTTGAATAGCATGTCATTGCTCGTTGCCGAGGACTCGGTATCGCGCAAACTCACACTGCTCGGCGCCGAACTTTTCATGCTAATTCCGGGTGCGCTAAACCGTGCTGGATGAAACGCGGATCGAGCCGCAACTATATCCAATGTTTCAGAGGAGCGCTCCGCCTTCATTGCGGTACGGGTGTTTTCATTCTCCGCTTTGTTGGTATCATACTGTGCAAACCGCGCAGGATGAAAGCCATCTCCAGCGCCGCTTTTTGCTTCGTTTGGAGGTTGGCCATCCAGAACAATCAGTTGCTTTGTCATCCGCCTGCCGCAGAGGTTGCAAAACTGCGCCCCTGCCGGATTCAGATGCCCGCACTCGAAACAGCGCATTCGGCGTCCTCACTGAAACACAATATGCTTACGTCTTGAATTCGTTCCGTAAAACTGAATACTAACTCAGCGAGCGTGGTCTATGCCACACGGAAGAAGTATCCTTCTCCTTGATTTTCTCAGTAGCATCCTCTGTCTTATCGACATGTACCTTTTTTGTCATATTGCGTTTCCCCTGCAACGTCTCAAATACTTCTTGCGTTGTCGGGCGCTTTACTGGATCTCTCTCCAGCATGCTCGCAATCAAGTCTTTTAGATCAGCCGGGAGTCGTGTGTCGAGAAACAGAGTTCGGCCGTCCAGCACAGCTTGATGCGCATAAGAGTAATCGCTACTAAAGCGTGGAAGGTCGCCGGTGTAGTATTGATGGAACAGCAACCCCAAAGCAAAAACATCGACTTTTGCAGTGAGTTTGATGTCTTCGCCCTGATCCGCTAATAATGTTTCAGGCGCGAGATATACAACATCTCCCTCAATCCTGTCATCCTTTTCTCTCTCTCTTTCTAGGTAACTACTGTCAAAGTCGATTAACTTGGCTGTAAGCGATTTGGATTTCCCATTGCCAGACGTTGTCTCCTTGATTAAAATATTGCTCGGCTTCAAGTCGGCGTGCACAACGCCATTTGCGTGAAGGCTTGCCAGGCTGTGCGCAATCACCTTCATCAGAACGGTCTTTACCTCATTCTCCTTCGATGCGATCTGCTTCATCTCCAGATTCGCCGTATCGATTCTTTGCGTCGCAATATAGTACTTTGTGTCATCAAAAAAGAAAGCATCAATGGTTACGATGTTTCCAGTCGCGCTCTTATTTACCGCATAGTAAAGACGGGTCATTTTCTGATAGAATTTCTCGCCCTCTTTGCGTTTTCGCGCAATGATGTCCTCCGGAATGCCGCAACCCTCGCGCGGACAAACCGGCGAAAGAAATTGCTTGATAAAATACTCCCGACCGTCCTTGACAGCAAACGCCCAGAGCCCGTTGCCCGAGTTTTTGTTCGTTAACTGCGTAATAAGTTGATAATCTCGAATCTTTTGCAACTCTGGCTTTGCTCTGCTCACCGTACTCTTGATTCCCATCCCATACCTCTTGCTTATCGATAAAACTTCTTATACTCATTCCAGAGTCGAATCAGTCCGTCGCGATCGTTTTGTGCTTGCATCCATGCGATTGGCTCACTAAAGAGTCTGCGGTAGTCGCTCATACGCGGTCGATACGCATTCTTCAGTGCCTGAAAGGTTCCGTGTCCAACGATTGCCATCTGAAGCGTATAATCGTCTGATGCAACATGACCAATTCGTTCTCTTAGAAGTTGCTCCCATTCCAAGAGGCTCTTTGCTTCCATCAATGTCTCCAGAAGAATCCCCTCAAAATCCATGGGTGTTTCATAATAGGCATAGCATCCGTCCGTTACCGTGAGCGCAATCATCGGGGAATCAACAAACGTCTCTCTGGAATGAATGACAAAATCTTTTTGTTGGTTCACATAGTTCGACAATACACCGTCTGCCGCAAAATCATCATCATCCGTCTTTGCTTGAGAATCATCCTTCGTCATCTGCCGAAGCCCTTTTACCGTGAAAAGATAGCCGCGGGAATCACCCGCCCATAAGAAGACACAACGAATTTTTCCCGATCGATCTTGTTCCAACATGAAGCTGGACATCGTAGTCGGCAATGTACTCGGCAAGCTCCCTTTGATTGCGGAGCGCGTTTGGTCAATGCTGCTATATGTATCATTAAATGTGGATTGTATCGCCAACTTCAAGTCGTCTGCCAACGATTCAGCACTGATCGCACTAAAACCATTTAAATTATACCTGTTTTGTAAGAACCAATCCCCAACAGCATGAGCGCAGGTATGCGCGGCTATCTTGGCGCCTGTCCAGCCTTCGGCTGAGGGGTACCGTTTTGAACCGGAACCCCCGCAGCCATCAAAACTGCATAATATTGCAGCTTTATCTCCATCAACCCGAAGCGCAGAATCCTCACCCAATCCTACTCGCTTCTCTTCATTGACCCCAATGATACCGTCTAAAATTGTCATGGATTCTCCTTCTTCAGAAAGCTTTAACTTGTATTGTTTAGATGGAGTTCGAGATCGCTTCAATGATCTGTGCGTAATCGACATCCATCAACCCTTGTCCAGCAATTGATTGGAAATGAATCACATTATCCCAATTATCTGAGATCGTATTCCAATATGGCGCGTCTGGCGCAAAGATAACAAGCCGCTTTTCATTGCTATTGATATACTCTTCATTTTCCCACCAACGAGTTAGCTCACCAAAATCACGCGGTAACCCGGATGGATAATTCGAGTCGCATGCTCCAAACCCCAGCTCATGCGTCGCGGCATCGGTCCAGACAACGATTACTTGACGGTGTTTCTTGCCCTGAGATCTATCCCAATCTGAACGAATTGCATGCGCCAGTGCTTCAAGTCCATCTTCCGGGTCATCGCCGCCGCCATTTGCCTCTATCCCGGTCACGATATTACGGAATAACACGGCATCGTCCGGAAGCGTGAAAAAGTCCGTCTGTAACATTGCGTCCTCATGGTCATACTTGTAATCTCGAAATGCGATAATGCTGATACGCATTCTCGCTATGGTTTTATCCTTTTCGGCCATCGCTGCCATAACATCCTGATAGAAGTTGAGCGCGTTTTTCTTGACTATTTCGATTACATTGTGCATGCTCTGGGTTGCGTCGATGCAAAAAGTCAAGTCCACATAGTATTCCTTTTTGATATTGCTGGGCATAGTTTTTTCGTTCCTTTCTTATTTTGCAGGTTTGATTTTATCTATAG
>DATMYT010000446.1:0-9856 GCA_035560855.1 Negativicutes bacterium
CCGCAGAAGTTGACCAGTTTATTGAATCGCTAATCAAACTGGAAGTCCCCAACCTACATGTTGTAATTATTTCTCGAGTTGTTTTCGGCGAAAAGGCTACAGAACTTGCCTTAAAAGGATACTGCACTCTCATCGACAAAAAACTATTCGAACTGACACAGCAAGAAATTATCGACTATTATAAACTATGTGGCGTCAAACTTACCCCTCAGGAAGCCCGCGAACTTTTTTCCTATACAGAAGGCTGGATTAGCGCTTTATACCTTTGTCTTTTGAGTTTTTTGCAAGAAGGTCGCCTTGAAAAGCAATCCAGTCTGCGTGAATTACTGGAAAAAGTAGTTTATCAGCAATGTACTGATGAAATGAAAGATTTTTTGATCAAACTTTGTATTTTTGACAATTTTTCGCTTGAGCAAGCGGAAGCAATGGTGTCCACCGGCAATGCCGGCGCCATGCTCAAAAAATTAATGACCATAAATGCCTTTATTACCTATGACTCCATCAATCAAACCTATCAAATGCACAATATCCTGACCGGATTTTTGCGAGAACTTTTTGATCGAAAAAACCCCTGTGAAAGACAGGCTATCATGCAAGCAGCAGGTGAATGGCACGTAAAAACAAAAAACTTTATTCAAGCGATGGAGTATTTCTACAAAGCTGCTGACTACGACAAAATGCTGTCTGCGCTGGAGCTTAACAAAGGCGTTTCCATCAACTTGGCGCATCTGGAACTATTCCATCGTTATTTTCAGGAGTGTTCGCCGGAAATCATCGCTGCGCATCCTCGCGCTTCCCTGATCTATGCTTTTGAGCTATTTGCTCATAATGAATACGATCTGTTTGCCGCCCACTGCGAAAAAATCCCCGAATATATCGAACGACACCCACATCTCCACTCCTCTGAAAAAGCGCAATTATCCGGCGAGCTGGAATTTTTGTGCAGTTTTGCCCAATATAACCGTATTCATGCCATGGCGGCTCATTATCGTAAAGCAAGGCAGTTGATGAACAAGCCCACGGAGTTTTATGACCGGAACGGCTCATGGTCCTTTGAGTCTCCCTCCATTCTCTACATGTTCCACCGGGAAAGCGGGCGCTTGGAACAGGAAATTCGCGATTTCACGGAATGTGTGCCGGATTATTATCAGATCAGCGACAACCACGGATTCGGAGCGGAATATGTCATACAAGCAGAACGATACTATCTGTGCGGTGACTTTGAAAATGCTGAAATCGCGGCCCATACGGCAGAGTATGTTGCGGAAGCCAAAAATCAGCTGTCAACGTTTCTGGCTGCCCTTTTTGTGCACCTTCGTATTGCTTTGTTGCGTGGAAAAGTGGCCGCCGTAACCGACATTATGGACCGCATGCGCGAGAAAGTCCGGCAGCAGGGTAGCCCCGCTTATGTACGCACATTAGAATTGTGCGAAGGATTTCTATATACCGCCTTGTCAGAAGGTAAAAAAATACCGGATTGGATTGCTGCCGGAAGTGCCCAGGAAAGTCATCTTCCCTTCCCCACACATGGGTTCTACAACATCATCTACGGAAAAGTTTTGTTACTTCAAGGCAACAATGCCAAATTTCTGGGTCTTGCCAGCCAGTTTCAGGCCATTTCCGCTGTATTTCCCAACCTGTTGGGACAACTATATATATACATACAAGAAGCTGCTGCCCATGAACGATTGGGCCATGGTGAGAAAGCACAGATAGCCCTTGCTCAAGCGCTGGAAATTGCCGTACCGGATCAATTGCTTTTACCCTTTGTTGAAAATGGCGCCATGCTGCTCCCGCTTCTAAAAAGTCTACCGAAAGCAGAACCCTATGGGTCCTTTATTCGTAAGGTCCTCGATATCTATGCAAAATATGCAAAAAACATATCCATCGTTCAGCTTTCCCTGACTACCGCTGGCAACCTTCTGTCATCACTCACACTCAGAGAACAGGAAATCGCGAATCTCGTTGCTTCCGGCCTGTCAAACCAGCGGATCGCCGCAACCCTTTTCGTCACGGAAGCCACGATAAAGAAGGCGTTGCAAAACATTTTCGCCAAGCTTCACATCAACAACCGGACAGCGTTGACCAAGCTACTGATCGAACAAACTACAGAATAGTGGTAAAGAGTATACTTTCGGATAGTATTTTTTCAGCCTTATGCATTTTAAAATAAGAAGTGCATAAGGCTTTTTGTTTAATTTGAAAGGAGGGGCCGCTGGATACTCTGATAAACCTGGCTAGCTAATAGACCAAAACTATGGAGAAACAAAGGGAGGCTATTTTTATGAAAAAAATCGCATTATTTCTGACTGTAATGTTTGTACTAGTATTATCTTGCAACATCGCTTTTGCTGGAGCACAGGATTTCACGCTAATCAATAATGCCAAGTACAATATTTTCAAGGTCTATGTCTCTCCTTCCGCAGTAGATGATTGGCAGGAAGATATCCTGGGAGACGAAGTGTTGATGAAGGGTGAGCAAGTAAACATTACGTTTGATCGCGGCGAAACAGCTACCCTGTGGGACCTTCGCGTCGTTGACGAAAATGAAAAAACCCACACATGGAAAAACATCAACCTTAAGAAAATTTCCACGGTTACGCTGAACCCAACAGGAACCGCTACCTGGAAATAAGGCAACGGCAAGGACATAATACAAAAGTGAGGCTTCAGGAAAACCTTGAAAAAGGATTCCTGTAGCCTCACTTTTTTGGTTTCAACATTTGTTACTATCAATGGGTCAATCATCTGATTTTTTCGCGCAGTTCGAAAATCATGTCGCGCAGTTCGGCAGCCCTTTCGAATTCGAGTTCTTTGGCCGCGGTCCGCATGTCTTTCTCCAGCTTGGTAACCAACGCCAGTGTTTCTTTTTTGCTGAGCTTCTTGATTTCTTTGGCAGTATAGGGCATCGGACTCTCCGCGACCTTTGTCGTCTGGATAAGTTCCTTGACCTTTTTCTGAATACTGGTCGGAGTAATACCATGCTCAACATTATAGGCTTCCTGCACCGTCCGTCGCCGGTCTGTCTCATCGATGGCCCGTCTCATGGAGTCGGTGATGCGATCAGCGTACATGATAACCTTACCGTGGACGTTTCGCGCTGCCCGCCCAATCGTCTGGATCAGAGAGGTATCCGAACGTAGGAACCCTTCCTTGTCCGCATCGAGGATGGCGATCAGCGAAACTTCCGGCAAATCGAGCCCTTCACGCAGTAAGTTAATGCCGACCAGAACATCGAAATCGCCGAAGCGCAACCCCCGGATAATCTCCGCTCGTTCGAGTGTCTCGATCTCCGAATGCAAGTAGCGAACCTTGATCCCCATTTCCTTGAAATAATTCGTCAAGTTCTCCGACATCTTCTTGGTCAGCGTTGTCACCAACACCCGCTCATTTGCCTGCACCCTACTATGTATTTCGCTCATCAGATCATCGATCTGTCCCTCAATCGGCCGCACTTCCAATACTGGATCGACTAGACCTGTGGGCCGGATGATCTGTTGCGCCACCTGCGTCGCCGATTTCAGTTCGTAGGACGCGGGCGTAGCGGACACATAAACAATCTGACGGATACGACCCTCAAACTCTTCAAATGTCAGGGGGCGGTTGTCGAGCGCTGACGGTAGCCGAAATCCAAAGTCGATCAGTGACTGCTTCCGCGCCCTGTCACCATTATACATGGCATGAATCTGCGGCATCGTCACATGGGATTCATCGACAACGATGAGAAAATCTTCGGGAAAGTAATCCATCAGCGTAAACGGCGAATCCCCCGCCGCACGCCCTGTCAAATGCCGCGAATAGTTTTCAATGCCGGAGCAATATCCCATCTCCTGCATCATCTCCAAATCATACCGGGTTCGCTGTTCAATTCGCTGTGCTTCAAGCAGACGGTTCCCCTGCTTAAAGTACGCCAATCGATCTTCCAGTTCGACTTCGATATCGTGGGCCGCGCGCAGAAGATTATCCCGCGACGTCACAAAGTGCGAAGCCGGATAAATTGCGATATGATTGCGTTCCGACAGTATCTCGCCGGTCACGCTGTCGATTTCCTGAATTCGCTCAACTTCATCGCCAAACAACGAAATACGTATTACCTTTTCATTCGCGCTGGCCGGAAAAACTTCGATAACATCGCCGCGCACACGGAACGTTCCGCGCGTAAACGCTACATCGTTGCGATCATATTGAATTTCAATCAATTTGCGCAGAATGTCGTCCCGCTCCCGCGTCTGCCCCTGCCGAAGCGACAGTACCATTCCCCTATATTCGTCTGGTGAACCGAGGCCGTAAATGCAGGAAACACTCGCCACGATGATGACGTCTTTCCGTTCAAACAACGAGCTGGTGGCCGAGTGACGGAGCTTATCGATCTCGTCGTTAATGGACGAGTCCTTCTCGATGTAAGTGTCAGACGCCGCAACATAGGCTTCCGGTTGATAGTAATCGTAGTAACTGACGAAATACTCTACTGCGTTATGCGGAAAAAATTCCTTGAACTCACTGGCGAGCTGCGCCGCCAGGGTTTTATTATGCGCAATGACCAGCGTCGGTTTCTGCACGGCTTCGATAACTTTGGCCATTGTAAATGTTTTTCCGGTCCCGGTCGCCCCCAATAACACTTGGGCTTTATCTCCCCGTTTAATCCCTGCCGTCAGTTTGTCAATCGCCTCCGGCTGATCACCCATGGGAACGAACGGAGCTTCTACTTGAAACTCAGGCATTATTTCTCCCTCCGAATAAAGCGGATTACCCGTTGAAAAATCCGGGCAAGCGGTCCGCCTGACCCGTTCGACATCGTCACATAATAACTTTCGTGCCCTTCCGGGACCAATATAATCCCCAGCATGCGCGGCCCAGGAGGAAAACGTCCGTCAAGTTTTAGTTCTCGTCCGTCGCGCAGCAGATGCAATTCAAAGAGTGGCGGCGCCCAGTCGATCGCGTAGGCCAAATCGCCGCCCCGATTAATCAGCCGCTCGGATATCTCCAAGATAATATCTCCCGTTCGCACACCCATTCCTCTTGCAATGCCACCATCAATAGATTCCAGCACCATGACGCCACGTTCCGGTGGAACATAGCGGGCAGCGCCGGCCATTTCCGTCCGGTTGTCGCGACGCACCAGATATTCATGCCCCAGCGGCGACAACAACGCTGCCGGAAGTCTCAGCCAGGCAAATTTTGCCGACAGCAGAGCCATCCCCAAGAGGCTCAAACTATATAGCGCCAGCGACAACGCCGACCGTCGCCGTCGTCCCTCCGGCGTACTTGAGATCGCCATATCGGTATATCCGAGAGCCGCTACCACCGGCATCATTACATACACCCACTCTGAACCGACCGGGGGCTCGATGCTCAGAGGCAACAGCGGCCACCAGTCAGGCGTGTGAAAAACCCCCTCAGGCAAAGCCCCGGTCTGCATTGCAACCGTGCTAAGCACCACGAGAGGGAGCGGCCAAAAATTTTGCAGATTGAATGCCCCTACCAACCGATCTCCCAACTTCAGAATAACCGGCACAGCGCCATAACGGCCGCTGATGGCAATTAGAACGCTCTCTGTAACATGCAGAGCGGCCACTAGCGCCAATACTTGAGGTACATCGACGTCCGGCCAGCCAAAAATTGCGTTGCAGATTGCCACGAGGCCGCCCGCATAGGCAAAGCAAAGAAAACGTATATTGATGAGCGCCAGCATAATCGCCAGCGGCCAAATATATTGAAACCCCATCCGTTCAATGTTGACGCCGACCAAAGTGAGTACCAAGCTTCCCATCAGGCCGCCAACGGTCCCATAGATCATTGCCCACATCACCTGCCGACCCAGCGGGACCCCCGCCACACCGAACATGGCCAGTTGGTGTTTTTGCATCTGCCAGTACTGATAAGCAACAATCCCCAAGATGCCCCAAAATAGCGGTTCAAAAAGAACCGCTACCGTCATGAGAATCAGCATCTTGAAAATCTCCAGCCATGGAGTATCCATTACAATTTTCCTTTGAGCAGATTAATCGCCGCCTCCATCTGAAGGTCGGCCGGAGCATCGGCGGCAGGCTGTCCCTCGGTTGCGGCTATCGGTAGTCGGCCCGGACGGGTCTCGGCGCCATTTTTATTCTCCGGATTTTCCACTTTTATGTCAGGTTCAATGCCAATCCCGTTGATAAAACGGTTGTTGGGCGTCGCATATTTGGCGATAGTCAGTTTGATTGCCGTGTCAGTGCTTAATTTTACAATCGACTGCACGGACCCTTTGCCGAATGTTTTCGTGCCGATTAGTGTTCCGGCGCCGGTGTCCTGCACCGCTCCCGCGACGATTTCCGATGCACTGGCGCTACCGCCATTGACCAACACTACCAACGGATATTTCACTTGGCCCAGCTCGGACCGGTGCACTTCCGTTTCTCCATCCCGCGTCACCACCGATACAACCGGGCCTTTCGGCACCAGCTTACCGGACACACGCACACTGGAATCCAACAATCCGCCTGGATTATCCCGCAGGTCTAGAATCATCGCTTTCATTCCTTGGGCTTCCATGGCTTCATACTGTTTATAAAATTCGCCGGCTGTCTGCTCATTAAACATGGACAGACGAATTACCGCGATTTTTTCCGGCAGCATCCGACTGGATACCGTTTTTATCTGGATATTGGCGCGTGTCAGCTTATAATCCTTCACGGCTTCGCCACGACGCACAGTCAAAGTCACATCGGTGCCTTCCTTGCCGCGAATTTTTCCGACCGCCTCGTCCAACGCCAAATCTTTTGTTTCTTTTCCATCTATCTTCAGTATCTGGTCACCGCTGCGGATGCCGGCCTTCTCGCCCGGCGTCCCTTCGATCGGCGAAACAACTGTCAGTTGCTTATCTTTCATGCTGATAACGATTCCCACACCACTGAAAGAACCCTCTGTTTCCATGCGAAATTCTTTGTACATTTTCGCATCCATATAAATGGAATAAGGATCGTTCAGGGAATTCACCATTCCCTTAATCGCTCCATTCATAAGGGTTTCAATCGGAACTACCTCAATATAGCGACTGCGTACGACATCCACGGCGCGCATTAGTTTTAGCGCACCGGTAGAATCTGGAACCATCTGATCGAAAAGATACAGGGCTCCCCCTGCTGTAAGGACAAACGTCATCACGACGAGCAGGATAGCGCCGATAATTATATTACGACGACTGTTCAATATTCTCTCACCTCATTCTATATCAGGGCAGGAAATTCAAAGGATTCACCGGAGAACCATTCTGGCGAACTTCAAAGTGCAGATGCGGTCCGGTGGAGTACCCTGTTGAGCCGACGCGGGAAATTGTTTGTCCTTTGGCGACCGTCTGACCTTCGCTGACTAATAACTGTGAATTATGGGCATACAAAGTGGATATCCCATTTCCGTGATCAATAATGACCGCATTGCCATAGCCACCCATCCAGTCGGAATGAATGACCACTCCGCCATCGGCCGCACGCACGGAATCTCCGTAGTCTGCGCCGATGTCGATCCCTGTATGCAGACGTTGTGTACCGAAAATCGGGTGAACGCGCCAACCGAAGGGGGAAGTGATCTCACCTTCCGCCGGCCACAACATCGTCCCGGTACTGCCGCCAATATTCTTTTCACCAGATTGTATCCGGCGAATCATGGTCTCAATTTGTTTGGAAGTCTCAATCAGTTCGCGGTATGCCCGCTCCGCCGTTTCGCGTTCGTATGTCGCGGCGTTCAGCACGCCTTGGCGTTCCTGCCTACGGACTGCAACCTGCTCTCGTTTCACAGCCGCCTGCTTGCGCAACTCGACGATTTTAACCCGGTCGACCTCAAGCTGAGCCTGTGCTTTTGTCAACGTCTCGCGGTCAGCTTTGGTACCCTTAATTAACGCATTATCATACGCCAATATTTTTTTCAATATATCCATGCGACTGACAAAATCGTTGAAATCCTTAGCGCCAAACAACACGTCAATGTAATTGACCTGACCGTTTTTGTAAATATCCCGCATTCGCCGATGCAAGGTCTTCGTCTGCGCCTCCAGTTTTTTAACCAGACGCGCTGAAAGCTCGGTGTTTACCTTGATCTGTTCCTCGGTATTGTTGAGCTGATCATTGATTGCATCGAACTCTTCCTGCGCCGTCGCCAGCTCACTTTGTATGATCCGTAGCTGCTCGGATACGCTTCGTTCCTTGTTGCGAGCTTTCTCAGCCTTTTGCTGCTGTTCTTCTATCTGTTGTTGTATGTTGCCGAGCTCCTGTTGTTTCTCTTCCAACTCATCCGCCAACGCCGGCGTCACGACAAAAAAGATAACCGACAGTATCAGAGCTGCCGACGTTATTTGTTGCCAAATACGTTTACCCAGCATCCTGCACCCCCATCCTCAGACTTTGAGGAATTTTTTCACCGAAATCACACTGCCCAAAGCTCCTATACAAATCCCTGCGAACAGCAAAAAAATATTCACATATCCCATTAATGGATATTGCGGCAACAACGGCAAAAAAGCCAATGTTTCATATACTTGCCCCGTCACCATGCTGTAGAACTGGGTCAAAAGCACCGTAGAAATAAAAGCGCCAAATGAGCCCAGTAACACCCCTTCAATGATGAACGGCCAACGGATAAACCAGTCGGTTGCCCCCACATACTTCATGATGCCGATTTCCCTGCGTCGCGCAAATACCGTCAGCCGAATCGTATTCACGATAATGAACAACGCTGCCAGCCCCAGGAAAACAATCAACACCACGCCAAAAATTCGCACCATGCGAGTGAGGCCAAACAGCTGTTCCACGACTTCCTGTCCATAGCGGGCCGCTTCTATTCCCTTTAGCTGCGCGATCGCCAGCGCCACCGCCTTCACGCGTTCCGGTCGGTCCACTTTTACTTCAAATGAGTTGGGCAGAGGATTGGCCTCGCCTAGCTCCGCCAACAATCCTTGCTGCGTTCCGAGCCTTTGTTTGAAACGCCCCATGGCCTCTTCCTTATTGACGAACGTGACCCGGGTCACTCCCGGCAATTTTGTGATGCGAGTCCCAATCTCCCGGGTCTCTACATCCTTCAGCGAATCTTGCAGATAAACCGTCACCTGAACCTGCGACTCCAATACCGACGCCAAATGGTTCAAGTTCATAACCACTATGGTAAACATACCCAGGATCAACAGCGACAGCGCTACTGTCATCAGCGAAGCCACGCTCATTAATCCGTTACGTTTAATGGAATTGATCGACTCGGTAATAAAATACTCCGCAGTTCTAATCTTCATACCCGTAGGCTCCCCTGGACTCGTCACGCGTAATGCGGCCGTTTTCAAGCGCAATAACCCGCTTCATCATCTGATCCACAATTGGTTTATCGTGAGTCACCATTAAAATAGTGGTTCCCGTTTGATTAATACGATCAAAAATCTTCATGGTATCCCAAGAGGTATCCGGGTCCAGGTTTCCTGTCGGTTCGTCGGCAATCAGAACTGCAGGATTGTTGACGATCGCCCGTGCAATCGCAACCCGTTGCTGCTCTCCACCCGAAAGCTGCGCCGGATAAATTTTGGCTTTGGGCAAGAGTCCGACCATGTCCAGCACATGTTTTACCCGGCGCTGAATATCGCGCCGGGATGCTTCGATAACCCGCATGGCGAAGGCCACATTTTCATAACAGTTTTTATCAGGCAACAGACGAAAATCCTGGAACACGATACCGAGTGAACGTCGGAAATAAGGAATCTCCGCTGGTTGCAGCGCAGATAGATTTCGTCCATTAACGATAATTTCCCCTGTCGTCACCAGTTGTTCCCTAAACAAGAGCTTGATCAATGTTGATTTTCCAGCTCCACTTGGCCCGACCACAAAAGCAAACTCGCCCTTGT
>DATMYT010000447.1:0-8653 GCA_035560855.1 Negativicutes bacterium
AGAAATAAAAGTACTAAGACGAATTTTTGTTACTACAAGCAGCGATAACGACAAGGTTTTATTGCAGAAATTTTGGCAACCACGTAGCCAACCAGGGCGCCCAAGCAACAATGGCGATTGTAAGGACCATCAATAATCCAAAAGGCAATACTCCTTTTAGAATCTCCGTCATTCGTGTTCCCGGAGAAATTCCCTGAATGACAAACAGATTCATTCCGACTGGTGGAGTGATCAGTGCCAGTTCCATGTTAATAACCATGATAACCGCGAACCAGATTGGGTCAAATCCAAGTTTTAGAATGAGCGGATATAGGATGGGAACCGTAATCAGGATAATCGAAACAGTTTCTAAAATGCAACCAAGGAAAAGTAGCAGAATGTTTATAGCAAGGAATACGACCCAACGGTTGACGTTCATGGCAGTAACCAACTCTGTTAGCTGTTGGGGAATTTGCATGACTGTTAAGACGAACCCATACAGCATGGCGCCGATTATAATAGCCAGGACCATGGCGCTGGTTTTGGTCGTGTCAAGCATGATGTCGGGCATATCCCGCAGGGTCAAAGTCTTGTAAATAAAGAACGTAATGAAAAGACTATAAACGGTACCAACGGCAGCCGCTTCAGTGGGCGTAAATAGGCCGGTATAGATACCGCCAATGATGAGTACCGGTAAAAACAAACCCCAGGAGGAGTGACGCAGAACTGCAAATCGCTCATCCCAAGAGGCCGGGGGCTGGGCCGGAACTTTCTTTGCCGCAAAGAATACGACGTAGAGAATAAAAAGCGCAGTCAGTAGAATTCCAGGCAAAACGCCGGCGATAAACAGCGCGCCGACAGACTCACCGGTGATAGCCCCATATAGAATCATTGGGATGCTCGGCGGAATCAAAATGCCGAGCGTGCCTCCGCCGGCTACCAGGCCAAGGACAAGCTCTTTGGGATAACCACGGGAAATCATTTCGGGAATAGCGACCATGCCAATGGTGACAGCCGTGGCAACGCTGGATCCAGAGATGGCGGCGAAAGCTGCGCAGGCTAGAATGGTGGCGACACCAAGGCCTGCCGGTAAATGGCGGACCCATTTGCTGGCAACATCATATAGATCGTTTCCAACCTTGCCAGTAAGTAGAATCTGGCTGAGCAAAATATACAATGGAATGGAAGAAAGCACAAAATCGTCGAGAGATTTGTAAGCGATGATCGGCGCCTGGGCTAAGGACTGACTTCCCATCAACAGCCAAAAACCAGCCATGCTGGTAATGCCGAGGCTAAAAGCCACAGGAAGACCAATCAGGAGTAAAATAACGAGTGAACCGACAAAAGTGGTAATCATTGGTGGCCCTCCTCTTTCAGGACTACACTGTTAGTGTTCAGCAGATTGGCCAAAAATTGGAGCGCCAGCATGGCAAAACCAATGGGCAGCGACAGTTGAGGGATAAATAGCGGAACGCGGAGCGTGCTGGTGGACAACATATTTAACCGATAGGAATTCAAAGTCATCTCAGTGCTGGTTACGAGAAAGACCAGACTGAAGCCCAGTCCTAAAATGGATACAATCACACCAAGATACTTGTTTGTTTGTGCGGATAGTTTGCAGGTGACAAGATCCACGTTGATATGCTTTCCGGCAGCAAGCGCCGGAGCAAAGCCGAGAAAAGCGCTAATCAGAATGAGATAAACCGAGATTTCGTTGACCCATTCGGTAGGGGCGTCAAACAAAGCCCGCAGGACAACTTCGTAGGTAACAATAAAAGCGGTCGCGAGGATGCAAATCCCCGCGATAAAGCCCCCAATGCGATTGGCTGCAGTCGCCAGCATTGTAATGATATTTCGAATTGGACTCACCACCTACTTTAGATTTTTACAGAAGTCGACCATTGTTTTGCCGACATCACCGGTTCTTTTGATAAATAAAGCTTGTACCGATTCGGTTGCTTTTTGCCAAGCGGCAATTTCTGCATCAGGAATTACATGCACCTGCATACCTTTTTCTTTCAACATTTTCAAAGCCTTATCTTCTTCGTTTTTTACTTCGGACCGGATGGCAGTTTGAACTTCTTTGGCCGCTTCTTCGATGATTTTCTTTTGGTCAGCGGACAGTGTGTTCCAGAACTTCAGATTAATAGAAGTGACAAATTCAGGGAAAGCATGGTTGGTCATGGTCAGATATTTGGTAACTTCAAACATTTTACGATCATACATGGCGGTGGTACCGGAAGTCTGGCCATCGATGGTTCCGCGTTGTAAAGCCATATAGACTTCGCCTGCGCCCATAGTGACGGGAGCTGCGCCTAGAGCCTTGATAGTTTCAGACGGAAGTTCACCGTAGCCACGCAGTTTAAGACCTTTAAAATCTTCCGGTTTAGTCAGGGGGCGTTTACTATTGCCAAACTGGACAAAGCCGTAGTCAACCCACATTAATGGCTTGACTCCCTTCTTTTCCATTTCGGCGGCTAATTGAGCGCCGACGCCTCCGTCGAGAGCCTGGGCGACTTTTTCATAACTGGGGAAAAGGAACGGTACGTCGAAAATTTCCATGACAGGAATGATTGAGGCCCACATAGCGGTAGAATTCAAATCGATTTCAATGCCACCGGCCATCAAAGCGTCATTCATGCTTTTATCGTTATAGAGTTGCCCCGAAGGATAGATTTGCACAATCATGGCGCCTTTGGATTTTTCATTGACCTTCTTGGCGAAGGCTTCCATGCCGCGGGCCATGTGATTGGTGATCGGCAGGTTGTGGGCAAGCTTGATCGTTAGCTTGTCCGGGGCTTTGGCCGGAGCCTGAGACGTTGACGGAGAACTGCCGCCGCACCCAACGGCAACAATGGAAAACATGGCTAGACATATGATTGCGATTATCTGCAGAGCGTAGCTGGTTTTTTTCATGAGTCAATCCTCCTCAATCTTTTTTGCAGTACTTGTTTTCCAATGCTGTGTATTCAGGTAACCCGACCAAGGAATTAAACTCTTGGAAACTGTGCATTTTATTAGCTGCACCGGCAGTCGTTCCCGTATATTTCAATTCGGAAAAGACGTCTTCCAATGCCTTAAAAACCGTATATAATGCGGTGCAGGGCCAAAAAACAATTCGGAAGCCAAGTTCCTGCAGTTGGGCAGACGTTGTCAACGGCGTTTTCCCGCCCTCCACCATATTGGCAAGCAAAATTTTGCCGGGGAAAGCTTGACTGATGGCTTTTAGTTCTACTTCATCTTGTGGAGCTTCGATAAAGAGGGCGTCAGCACCCGCGGCAAAATAAGCACGGCCGCGTTTAATCGCTTCTTCCAGATCATATACAGCCCGAGAATCTGTGCGGGCGATGATGACAGTATCAGGATTGGTCCGGGCTTCAACGGCGGCCTGGATTTTAGCTGCGTGATCTTCAGTTGGAATAACTTCTTTTCCCTGCATATGTCCGCAGCGTTTGGGCCATACCTGATCTTCAAATAAAATGGCGGCGGCGCCCGCTTTTTCATACTCCAGTACGGTGCGACGGACACTAAGAGCGTTGCCGTAACCGGTGTCGCCATCAGCCATAACGGGTAGGTCGACGGCGTCACAGATGGATTTCAATGACTGTGTCATTTCAGTCATAGTAAGGTAGCCAACATCAGGTTGGCCAAGCCGAGAAGCTGCGATACTGTACCCACCCATGACAAGACACTTGAAACCGACTCTGGCGGCGATTTTTGCGCTCAGGGCGTCATAGACGCCGGGGAGAGTTAGAAACTCCGGACCTGCCAATAGCTGGCGCAGTACGGCAGCTTGCGGGTTATGAATAAAAATCACGCTCCTTTGGTAATTTCACGTTCGACCCGATGTCCCATCTCACTGGTGGAACAAAGGACCAAGCCTTCCTGTATCATATCGGCGGTGCGGTAGCCTTCCGACAGAACTTTTTCAACAGCGATCTCGATCAACTTAGCAGCAGGCTCGTTGTCGAGCGAGTGCCGGAACATCATAGCAGTGGAGAGAATCGTGCCGAGCGGATTGGCAATACCCTTGCCGGCGATATCCGGAGCAGAGCCGTGGATTGGCTCGTAGAGTCCTGTTCCGGCGCCGAGACTGGCAGACGGTAACATGCCGATAGAGCCGGTGATGACTGCAGCTTCGTCCGTAAGGATGTCGCCAAACAAGTTGCCGGTGACCACCACATCAAGTGCTTTGGGGGCCATGACCAGTTGCATGGCGCAGTTATCCACGTACATGTGTTCTAGCTTTACTGAGGGATAATCAGCTGCAATTTTTGTTGCCGTGCGGCGCCACAGTCGGGAAGATGCCAACACATTGGCTTTATCAACCGAAGTGACCTTGCTGCGTCGCCCTTGGGCAAAATGACAAGCCATGCGAACAATGCGATCAACTTCCGGTACGCTGTAAAGTTCAGTGTCCCATGCTTGCTCCACTCCATTGACTAGTTCAGACTCGCAGCGGGTTCCATAATAAATGCCGCCATTAAGTTCGCGCAGAATGAGAATATCAACACCGGTTACGCGCTCCGTTTTTAGGGGCGAATACGGGGCCATTGCGGCAGTAACTTTGACGGGGCGTAAATTGGCGAACAGTCCAAGTGCTTTCCTTAAGCCTAGGATTGCTTTTTCTGGACGAATCTCCGGCGCTACCGCATCCCACTTTGGGCCGCCGACAGCGCCAAGAAGAACGGCATCGGCGGCACGCGCGGCAGCGATGGTTTCTTCCGGCAAGGGGACGCCGTGTGCGTCAATAGCGGCTCCGCCGGCCAAGTACGTCGTGCAGATACATTTTGAGTCGGTGCGGGAAGCTGCAGCCTTTAAAACGGCAATGGCCGCCTCAGTGACTTCAGGCCCGATGCCGTCACCGGGAATGACGGTTATCTTTATTTCTTTGTTTTTCATTGTGCTGATCCTTTCACGTAATTGATCAGCCCCCCGGCACGGGCAATATCCTGGATAAATCCGGGCAAAGGTTGAGCCTGGATTCTTTCACTTGTTGTGGTATTCACAATTTCACCGGTTTCCAGGTCAACGGACAGAGTATCGCCTGCCTTTATTTTGGCGACATCTTCGCCGACTTCCAGCAAGGGTAAGCCGATATTAATAGCGTTGCGATAGAAGATGCGGGCAAAATTGGCGGCAATAACGCAGGTAATGCCACTGGCTTTGATAGCAACCGGTGCATGCTCCCGGGACGAACCGCAGCCGAAGTTGTTGTCGGCGACCATAATATCCCCAGTCTTTACGCCGGATACAAAAGATTTGTCAATGTCTTCCATGCAGTGCAGTGCGAGTTCTTGCGGATTAGATGTATTCAAGTAACGTGCAGGGATGATGACATCGGTATCGATATTATCGCCATAGCGCCATACTTTTCCTGTGAATTTCATGCGAGCACCTCCTTTGGTTCTGCAATGCGACCCATGATTGCGCTGGCGGCAGCGACCGCGGGACTAGCCAGATATACTTCGCTGTCCACGTGCCCCATACGGCCGCGGAAGTTACGGTTGGTAGTGGAAACACAGCGCTCGCCGGCGGCGAGAATGCCCATGTAGCCGCCAAGGCATGGCCCACAAGTCGGCGTGCTTACGACAGCGCCAGCTTCGATGAATTGAGCGATGTAGCCGCGCTTCATGGCTTCCATATAGATTTCCTGCGTGCCGGGAATAATAATGGCGCGAACATCCGGATGGATTTTTCGGCCAGCGATGATTTTCGCAGCTTGTTCCAGATCGTCGATGCGCCCGTTGGTGCAAGAACCGATGACAGCTTGATCAATGCGAATTTCCGGCAAATCGGAGACCTTTTTCACGTTTTCCGGCAGGTGCGGCATTGCCACTACCGGCTGAAGTGTAGATAAGTCGATTTTGATTTCGCGCGCATAAATTGCATCCGAATCGGAAGTATAAACTTTGTAAGGCTTGGTCGTTCGGGCCCGTAGATACTCAATAGTTTTTTCATCGACAGGAAAGATTCCGTTCTTCGCGCCCGCTTCGATCGCCATATTGGAAATCGTGAAACGGTCGGCCATCGACAGGTTGGCGACGCCGGGCCCAGTGAATTCAAGAGCCTGATAACGAGCTCCATCGACGCCGATGAGGCCAATAAGCGTCAAAATGACGTCTTTGCCGCTGACCCACTCAGGCAAAGCGCCGGTGAGTTCGACTTTTATGGTAGAAGGTACTTTAAACCAGGTGTCGCCGGTTGCCATCGAGGCGCCGAGGTCGGTTCCACCAACGCCTGTGGCGAAAGCGCCAACCGCTCCGTATGTGCAGGTGTGAGAATCGGCGCCGATGATAATTTCACCGGGAAGGACCCAGCCCATTTCCGGCAACAATACGTGTTCAATGCCCATGCGACCGACTTCGACGTAGTGGGTGATCTTGTGTTTTCGGGCAAATTCACGCATGACTTTGGCTTGTTCGGCGGACTTGATGTCTTTGTTTGGGATGAAATGATCTGGGATAAGCGCGATTTTGTCGGGGTCAAATACGGGTCGCCCGATTTTGTCGAATTCAGGGATCGCTTGCGGTCCGGTAATATCGTTGGCAAGTAAAAAATCGACCTTGGCTCGGATCAACTGGCCTGGCTCAACTTTTGCACACCCCGCATGAGTCGCCAGAATTTTTTCGGTCATTGTCATTCCCATGTTTCTTACATTCCTCCTGCTGCAGTTTTTGTTTTGGCGGGACAGCCACAAGCGGCCACTAGTTTATTGATAGCGTTAAGGTAAGCGCGGGCGCTGGCTTCCACTACGTCGGTGCTAAGTCCGCGTCCGACAAAAACCTGATTGTCGGTTTCTACCCAGACGGTTGCTTCGCCCAATGCATCCTGACCAGAGGTGACGGCTTTTAGTTGATAGTCTTTCAATGTCACTGCAAAACCGACGGCAGTATCGATGGCGTTAAAAACAGCATTTACCGGACCATCGCCGACGGCTGCCTGAGAAATGGGCGCTTTTCCACCAGTAGTGGTGATCTGGACCGACGCCATGGCTGGGCCTTGAGTTCCACTGACGACATGATGCCCGACGAGATGGTAGTGCTCAATGGTGGCGATAGGTTTGTGTCCTACCAAGGCTTCGATGTCACGGTCAAAGATCGTTTTCTTGCGGTCCGCTAATTCTTTGAAGCGAATGAACAAATCGTTGATAAGTTCGCTTGACAGTTCATGACCGAGGGAACGCAGGCGCTCTTCAAAAGCGTGGCGACCGGAATGCTTACCGAGGACAAGCGCATTTCGCTGCATGCCGACGCTTTCAGGGCTCATGATTTCGTAAGTCAGGGAGTTGCTGAGGATGCCATGCTGATGAATGCCGGCCTCGTGCGCAAAAGCGTTGTCGCCGATAATGGCTTTATTGGGAGGGGGCGTGAAACCTGTAAGATTTTGCACAATGCGGGACGTTCGGTAGATTTGCCGCGTGTCAAGGCCGATTTCTACGCCAAAATGTTCCCGTCGAGTAGTTAACGCCATCGCAATTTCCTCAAGAGCTGCGTTCCCGGCGCGTTCCCCGAGCCCGTTGATGGTGCATTCCACTTGATTGGCTCCTGCCATGACTGCGGCAATCGAATTGGCGGCAGCCATCCCGAGATCATCATGACAATGCACGCTGATAATGGATTTTTCGATGTCTGGTGTGTTTTGCCTCAAATAGGTAATGAGGCGGGCGAATTCATCAGGCATTGCATAGCCGACGGTGTCGGGGACGTTGATGACCGTGGCGCCTTCGCGAATTGCGATGCCCAGAATTTCCGCCAAAAAAGTCCAGTCGCTTCGGGAGGCGTCTTCCGCGGAAAATTCGACGTCCGGCGTTAGCGAGCGGGCGTAACGCACGGCTGAGGCAGTTGCTTCCATGACTTCTGCGCGCGACATTTTAAGCTTGTATTCCAGATGAATATCGCTAGTGGCAATGAAGGTGTGAATGCGTGGACGTTCCGCCTTGCGGATTCCTTCCCAGGCAATATCGATATCTTTCTTATTGGCTCTTGCAAGGCCAGCAATGGCGGGCCCTTTTACTCTGGCAGCGACTGCCTGGACGGCCGCAAGATCGCCGGGGGACGCGGCTGGAAATCCGGCTTCGATTACATCGACTTTCAGACGGGCTAGGGCTAGGGCTATTTAAACCTTCTCTTCGACTCCCAGGCAAATGCCGGGACTCTGTTCTCCATCTCGCAGGGTTGTGTCAAAAAACTGAATGCGTCGAGTTCCCATGCTGTGTTCCTCCTTCTTTACGTTTGTTTTTTACTTAGAATATAAGAAAATCCGCCCCTATCGGTCAGTACTAACCGATAGGGGCGGATTAATTCGCGGTACCACCCTACATTATAACTCTGCCGGTTAACGCCCGGATACGCCGCATCCTATGTATGCGCAACAAAATAATGCACGCATCCTTCGGATGAAGGGCTCATGGGTGAGTTTTCGCCGGAGGATGACACACTGGTTCGCAGCAAACACCAGCTCTCTGAAGTGCCTAAATCCAAAGCTTTAGTCCCAATCATTGCCATAAAATTTATAAGTCATCCCCAACTATATCTACAGGGATTTTGTATACATTATCGCAGCGATGTGTGGCAAAGTCAAGTTAAAGTGTAAAAAATATACGCTTTTACGTGCACATTGGTGCGCGACATCTTCTTTTCGTGGCTCCGGCACGAGGAATTTGAAAAATCCT
>DATMYT010000448.1:0-2909 GCA_035560855.1 Negativicutes bacterium
GAATAAAAATAAACGAAGTTATATTGATAAAGACATTGCCTGGAAAATGTTAACATGTGCTGTCTGCAGGGAATATGCAGGCAGATGAAACACACTAAACTGACCTCGTAGAATCGGTGCAAGGCCTGCGAAAAACGGCGGGAGGCGAGGACGTATGACGTTGCCGGTTTCGATAACGGAAGAGACACTGGTCAAGGCTGGTGCTTTGCAAAGCGCGATTTTTAATAGCGCCCATTTCTCAAGTATTGCCACCGATGAGAAGGGCGTCATTCAGATTTTCAATGTCGGCGCGGAACGCATGCTGGGATATACTGCCGCCGAGGTGATAAACAAGATCACACCGGCTGACATTTCCGATCCGCAGGAAGTGATTGAGCGCGCCAAAGAATTGAGCGTTGAACTCGGAACCACAATCACGCCGGGCTTTGAGGCGTTGGTATTCAAGGCATACCGCGGGATCGAGGACATATACGAACTGACTTACATCCGCAAGGATGGAAGCCGGTTCCCGGCGGTCGTCTCCGTCACGGCGCTGCGAGACGAGCAAGATGCCATTATCGGTTATCTGCTGATCGGTACGGACAACACCGCGCGCAAACAGGCGGAAGCGGCGCTGGCCAAGGCTGGTGCTTTGCAAAGCGCGATATTTAATAGCGTGAATTTTTCAAGCATCGCCACCGATGCGAATGGCGTCATTCAGATTTTCAATGTTGGCGCGGAACGCATGCTGGGATACACTGCCGCCGAGGTGATAAACAAGATCACACCGGCCGATATCTCTGATCCGCAGGAATTGATTGAACGCGCCAAGGCCTTGAGCGTTGAGCTCGGAACCCCGATCACCTCGGGCTTTGAGGCATTGGCATTCAAGGCCTCGCGCGGAATTGAGGATATTTACGAACTGACCAAAATACGCAAGGATGGGAGCCGGTTCCCGGCGGTTGTGTCCGTCACGGCGTTGCGTGATGATCAAGATGCCATTATCGGTTACTTGCTGATTGGCACGGACAACACCGCGCGCAAACTGGCGGAAGACGCGCTGAGACTCAAGGCTATAAATGAGGAACTGCGGAAATCAGGCGATTTTTTGCGCAAACTGATTCAATGCGCCAACGCGCCGATCATTGTCTGGGATCCAAATTTTATAATCATCCGATTTAACAGGGCGTTTGAACGTCTGTCCGGATATGCGGCGGACGAAGTGATTGATAAACCGGTGTCTATGCTTTTTCCAGAGAATAGTTGGACTGCAACTCTCGAACTAATGGATCGGTCACAGGGTAGATTGCAGTGGGAAGGCGTGGAGATTCCCATTCGCCGCAAGAACGGTGAGGTGAGGATCGCTCTATGGAGCTCAGCTAACATCTATGAAGCGGACGGAGTGACTCTGACGGCAGTCATTGCGCAAGGGCAGGATATTACCGAGCGGGCGCAGCGCGAACGTGAGCTTCTTCTCGAATCGCAGCAGGCGAATCGGGTGCAGAACGCAATGCTGGCAGCTCCCGCTCCGTCAGAGTATCTCGACATCGCCACATGTTACAGACCCTTCGGATATGTCGGCGGTGACTTGTATTTCTTGAATTGGCGTTATGACGACAGTCTGCTGCGCGGTTTTCTCGTCGACGCCACCGGGCACGGCTTCGGCACGGCGCTGAATACCGCCTCCCTGCATGTGCTGCTGCGGGAAGTGAATGAATTGGACTTGCCTCTTTCCGAAGCGCTGCGCTGGATCAACCGCCGCGCTGGCAAATATTTCGCCGAAGAAACTTTCGCAGGTGCGCTGGGCTTTGAATTCGACCTACAGACCCGGCAACTGAAATGGGCATGCGCAGGCATCCCGAAAATTTATGTGGCGACAAAAACGTTGCAGGGGGCGGTGGAACGTCCCGGCATGTTTCTGGGGATAAATGAAGACGAAACGTTTGAGGAGAACACAATGCCGGTCGATGTCGGCGATTCTTTCTACTTTGTGACGGACGGACTGACCGATTTGCTGGAAGGCTGGACATCACTGCCGCTGGATCGGCATCCGGAGATGATTGAGCTGCTGTGGAGACTGTCGGAATCGCCGGATCGTCGCGACGACGCTACGGCAGTATGCATTCACGTGAGTTCGCTACCGCAAGCATTGGTCCGTCAGGACGGGTGGCCGCGGATTATCCGCTTCAACGGCTACGGCGACTACCGGCGACTTAAAGGAGAAGTGGCCAAAATATTGGCGGAAGTGACGGGGCTGCCGCACTCGCTCGAGGAAGTTGCAGTGCATGAGGCGCTGGCGAACGCGATGGAGTGTCGGGATGGGGTACCGCGGCAGCATAAGGCTCGCCTGCGGTTCAACAAAGTGGGTAATCTGCTCATCGCCCGGGTGAAGACCTCCCGCATCGGGTTTGCCGGCAACACCATCCTGCGGCGTTTGAGAGCACATCCCGAAGAGATGTTTTCTTTCGGCGAAGATGCGGCGATGGGGCGGGGGATACCCATGATGCTCTCGATGTCTCAGCGTATGACCTACAACAACGAGGGGACCGAGGTGCTGCTGGCGTGGAAACTGGATTAGATATATCGACTGGGCTGGCTGCGAAACTTATGCAAAGGTCGCGGTGATTCGAAAGAATCTTCCTGGGCCATATCCAATCCCGGCAATTTTGACTACCGCGTTGACTACTTTTGTTGTGACAGAAGGTTTTCAGCGGTAGTCAGATAGTACGGTTCAACTTGTCAGAAAGCTTGATGAATCAGGGCGTTGACCTCGTGTTTGCCGATCTGAGCAGGCTGGCGGTTTTCTGCCGGAAAATGCCCAGATATCTATGGCATTTAAGAGGTCGCCGGTTCGATCCCGACTACCTCCACCACTTTAAAGACTAGGCGCTGCAGTTCCGGCCTTGCCAGGGAGTGTTATTGCAATATTG
>DATMYT010000449.1:0-18466 GCA_035560855.1 Negativicutes bacterium
CGTCTTCAATTATACCTTCGACCCGGCAAATAGAAAAACGCTTGTCAGGCAGGCGCAAGGCCCATTCCGACAAGCGTTTTTCTATTGTTTCAGCTACGGCTACTTACCGGCCAAACCCCGTGAAGGACAGCATCAGCCCACCACAGGTGTTGCGTCCGTCATCGACAAATCCATACTCGCCAAAAGTAAATTCAACCAGGAACGGCACATCGCCGGCCGCAGCCTTCACCTTGGCGTACACTTCGTCGATTCGCTCCCCCATGCCGGCCCGGCGGCCGCCGCAGTGAACCAGATGATAGGCTCCGGCGGGTGCGCCCATTTTTGTTTTGAGTTTCTCCAGCGTAGTGCCTGCTGCATCAATCAATTCGTCAACTGATGCCGCCAGCAGTCCTACCGCCGTCCCAACCGCCAGATTGCTGCCGATCGCCATGGAGTGGTCGTCATTTCCGTTCATTGGATGACGCACGGCGATCAGATCGCCAAGCGGGTCTTTCACGCCCAGAGGCGCAGTAATCGCCGTTACCAGCAGATTGCCGCCGATCGCCGCATCCACCGAACACCCCTGCCATGCGACATACTTGTCCACGGCGGGGACTCCGTCGATTTCCATCAAGGTCCGGTCTCCGGCAATTTTGGTGATGACGCCGAATTTCCCGGTTTCCCGATAAGCGCCGGTAAATTCATTGGCAAAAGCCTTATCCGAGTAGAACAGCGCTACCGCTACCCCATCTGCGAACGCGCCCGCCTGGGTGTACAGCAGCCACTCTCCGCTGATCGAATTGTCAGCGGCGCTGCCGCCAAAGAGAGGAACCCTGCCAATGACTTCACTGATGCCTTTTAGATAATATTCCTCTTCCCCCGGCGGGGCCACCATATAGAAGTAATCCGGTTTGCGGCCTTTGCCGGCTTTCTGCATCGCCAGTTCCGCGACTTTGCGCCCAGTCGCGCGAGCGCTGCCGCTTTTGGGCAGACCGGCCACGCCGACCGTCAGTTCCGCATCAGCCAGAGCCATCAAGCCGACGAAAGTTTCCCCGCCGATGTAACCTTCCGGCGTAATCACGCCAGTGAACGAAGTATTGCCGATCACCGGAACGTCGCCCAACGCTGCCTTGACTCCGTTCAGCAACGCCTGTTGATCATAGACGACACTGCTGTACATATACACGAGTTTTATGCCGCTCAGTTCCGCGGCGATCTTGCCGCCCGCCGCTTTACCAGCTTCAAATGCATCTTTTAGGGTACTGGAAGCTACTTTTGCTTTAAGCATGTTCACAGCCTCTTTTCTTCATTTTTTTACCCTAGAATATTTTTCAGAACCACAGTCTTGGTATGCGTGACTTCCTCCAGCGTAGTCATGATTCCTTCATTCCCCAACCCGCTGAATTTATACCCGCCGAACGGCATTTCAAACGAACGGAAGAAACTCGCGCCGTTGATCACTGCTCCGCCGCACTCTAAGCGGTAGGCTACTTGGAAAGCTTTTTTCATATTACTGGTAAATACACAGCCGCACAGTCCGAATATCGAGGCGTTGGCGATCTCCACCGCTTCGTCAAGACTGTCAAATCCGATAATCGGCACTACTGGCCCAAAAATCTCCATGTCTTTGGCTACCGCCATCGTTTTCGTGACGTTCGTGAGAATAGTAGGGGAGTAGTAGGCTCCGTTTCGGGTTCCGCCGATCAGCAAAGTCGCCCCTTCACCGATCGTCTGCTTGACCTGTGCTTCCACGCCTTTGGCGGCGTGCTCGCTGATCAGGCAACCCATCTGGGTATCCGCCTTTTCGGTTGCGCCCACTTTGATTTTTTCCAGCCGGGCTTTCAGTTTCGCGGTGAACTCCGCTTTTACTGCGTTGTGCACCAGGAAGCGTTTGCTGGCGCAGCAGACTTGGCCCGCATTATACATCCGTCCCCAAACGGTTTCTTCCACTGCCAGATCGATGTCGGCGTCTTCGAGAACGATGAACGCATCATTGCCGCCCAATTCCAACATCACTGGCGTCAGGTTTTTGGCCGCGCTCTCCATGTTGGCAATTCCGACCTTGGTGCTACCGGTGAAGCTGATCGCATTCACGCCGGGATGCGCTACAAGCGCCGCACCGACGTTTTCGCCCCGCCCGGTCACGATCTGAATTACTCCGGCCGGAACGCCAGCTTCCTGCAATAGTCCGCCCAGTGTCAAGAGCGTCAGTGGATTGTCCTGCGGCGGTTTCACGATGACTGCATTACCGGCCATCAGCGCAGGCGGCACTTTTTGACCAAACAAATCCACCGGAAAATTAAACGGAATAATCGCCGCCACGACTCCCAGCGGTTCGTGCACTGTAAACTGGATGGTGGTTTCCTGATTTTGTTCGCCACCGGCCGGAATCACCGCGCCGTAAAGATGTTTGGCTTTTTCGATGCAGGCACTAAAGGCAATCGGCACATTACCGATTTCACCGGTTGCTTCCGTGATCGGCTTGCCGCTTTCCTGCGACAGCAACGAAGCCAGCTGCGTTTTATTCGTCTCGACCAACTGTAGGAACTTGTAAAGAATTTCGCCGCGTTTCCATAAGGGAACCTTGGCCCATTCTTTTTGCGCTGCTTTGGCGGCGCTTACTGCCTGGTCCACATCTTGGGGTGTACCGTCGGGGATAGTGTCCACGATCTTGCCGGTAGAAGGATTCAGCACTTCGATGACCGCGCCGCTCGTCGTCGCCACATTTTTCCCATTAATCAACATTTTCATGCTTTGCACTTCCTCATTATTTTTTTGTAATATTCACGGTTGTTACGCATTTTCATTGTACGTGTTTCTAGCCCAGAAACAATGCGTAATTCTCATGATTCGGAACAGCCGTTCCATACAGTGGAATGCAATAAAAAAAGGAGCCCCACAAAAAAATGTGAGACTCGCTATAAATCGATGAGTCGTTCAGGCAATATAGCCGATCTTATGAGATATTTCCCGGGCAATACGCATCACGTAGGCAGCGACTTTCTCGATTTTTTCGTCCGGCAACGTGGTCAGGTTGCCGCTGGCGCTGATGGCCGCGATCATTTCACCCCGATAGTCATAGATCGGGGCGCCGATACAACGCTGACCGAGGCGTTCTTCCTGATCATCCATGGCCCAGCCCCGGCTGCGGACTTTTTGCAGTTCCTGCTTTAAGCTTTTGAAGTCGGCAATCGTATTGTCCGTGAATTTTACGAAGTGACACCCACGCAAGGTCTCGGTCAGGGTTTCTTCCGGCAGCGCGGACAATAGGCACTTGCCCATGGAAGAACAGTAGGCGGGAATACGATAGCCGATTTGCGCATACAGACCAAACCGGCTGAACAAATCCTGTTTTTCTACATATACTACTTTATCCTGATCCAGCACACCCAGATGCGCCGTCAGGTTCAATTGCTGCACGATTTCCTTCAAGTAGGGCCGGACCTCTGTCTGCAGTTCCAACTCATTAATATGGTAGCTGGCCACTTCGATCAGTTTGATCCCCACCTGATAGTTGTTGCTGTGGTCCTTTTGCAGATAGCCGCGCATGCACAGGGCCGTTACCAGTCGATGAACCGTTGCCTTGGGCAAGCCGGATTTTTCGGCAATATGGCTAATCCCCAGCCCTTTTTGCGTAGCTGCGACAATTTCGACAATATCCAGCGATCGGTCCAATACCTGTACTTCGCTCATCTTCATCCCCCAGCTGCAACCGTTCGTCGGAACTTGATCCACTTGGTTTTGATTTTATTGTAGCATACTTTTTGGCGTATTATGACTGTTTTTGGACGATTTTGCAAACTCAGGTCGTTTGCCGAAAGGAAATTCGCATTTGACAGCGAAACAACTTAGATATGGAAAAGAAATTATTGTTTGCCCTGGATATTGGAACACGCAGCATCGTCGGTCTGATCGGTGAAAAAATTGATCAAGGCATCCGTGTGCTTGGCGCCGTGCGACATGAGCACACAACCCGCGCTATGCTCGACGGCCAGATTCATGATGTTCCGGAAGTGGCAAAAGTCATTCGCAACATAAAATTAAAACTCGAAAAAGATTTTGGCCCGCTCCATGAAGTTGCCATTGCTGCAGCCGGTCGTGCGCTTTCGACTCTTAATGCATCAGCAGAGTTGGATGTCCATAGTCGTGGCTATCTGACGTTGCAGGAAGAACGCACGCTGGAACTGACGGCGATTCAATCCGCCCAGAAGCAGCTGGCCACTTCCCGGGTGGTCAATGATCCGGCCAGCTACTATTGCGTCGGTCACAGTATTGTGAATTTTTCACTGGATGGCACCATCATGAAAACGCTGGTAGGTCAGCGCGGTCACAAAGCCGCCGTGGAAATTATTTCGACCTTTCTGCCCCGTCAGGTCATTGACTCGCTGCAGGCGGCCGTCCTTAATGCCGGGCTGGAAATCGGCACACTGACGCTAGAGCCGATAGCCGCCATCAACGTGCTGATCCCTCCCACCATGCGCCATTTGAACTTGGTATTGGTGGATGTCGGCGCAGGCACTTCCGACGTCGCGGTCACCCGTAACGGCTCTGTGGTCGGCTATGGCATGGTCCCTATCGCTGGCGATGAAATCACCGAGGAATTATCAGGGCAACACCTGCTTGACTTCAAAGTGGCCGAAACGCTGAAACGTCGTCTGGGTCGCAACGTGAAGCATCTGAACTATGTCGATATTCTCGGTCTCAAACATAGTTCCCCGCCCGAAGACATCATTCGCGGCATCACCCCGGCCGTAACCGAACTGGCGCAGGCCATCGCCGCTCAAATTTTGCTTCTGAACAATTCGGCGCCGCAGGCAATTCTACTTGTCGGCGGGGGGGCTTTGACTCCGCTACTGCCGGAAATTCTCGCACAGATCATGGATATGCCCAAAGACCGCGTTGCCGTGCGCCGTCCCGATGCGATCGAGGACATCCAGGGTGTTACCGCCGACTTATGCACTCCCGATGCAGTAACGCCACTCGGAATTCTCAAAATAGCCGGCGCGGAAACGCTGAATTTCTTAAATGTGGTGCTGAATGAGCAACCGTTGCGCTTATTCAACCTGGGCGGGCTGACAGTGGGCGATGCCCTGCTCGCAGCTGGCATCGATGCACGAAGTCTGGCCGGGCGCTCCGGTCTGGGCATCACGCTCACGATCAATGAAGAACGCATTTTCCTGCCCGGCTCTCTCGGGCAAATAGGCCAACTTACCATTAATGGCCAACCGGCCAATTTCAGCGACCCAGTCGGCGAAGGTGATGTCATTTTGGTTGAAAAAGGAATGGATGGGCAAAGCCCGAATCCCTGCCTCGCCGAGCTTGTCGATCTACCGCCGCCGCTCCTGATGGAACTGGACGGAAAACCGCGCAAACTATCGCCCCTCATTCTTGTTAATGATCATCCGGTGTCGCCGGACGAAAAACTGGATGACCGGGATCAAGTCGTATGGAGTCCCGTGGATACCGTTGATCGGGCGTTTCAGTCTGCAAGGATACCGCTGGAACCAAAACGCTTTGTCTATACCGTCAACGATACGGAGCGGGTTCATACCGTCTGGCCGACTTTTTCCATTAATGGCCAGGCGGCAGAGTCCGGCGCCCCTGTTGCCGCCGGCGATCACCTTCGCATGATTGCCCCGGCTACGCCATCCGTCAGTGACGTCATTGGATTTCGGCGCGAAGACGTAGAACCGATCGAAGTCATATTCAACGGCATCACCTGTACCGTTCCTACCCGGCGCTACACCTTGACGATGAACGGCGTCGCCGTCGAGCTTACCGAGATCGCCCCCGAGGGAAGCACCATTGATTTCACCGTATCTGCCGAAAGCCAGCCGACGTTAGCCGACGTGTTGCTCGCAGCCGAATTCAATCCGAGCGATGTTCCAGCAACCGGAGGCATCACGGTAGTAGTCAACAACAAAGTGGCGGAATACACTGCCTTTGTGAAAAATGGCGATAAAATCGACATCGTAATGAGAAATGCCCAACGTCAATAAGGGCTCAAAAAAAAGCAGGCCTGTCATTGGCCTGCTTTTTTCGCCCGGTAATACCGGGACAGGTTGCAGCGATGTCGATGGAAATACCAAGCACAGGGTCTATCCCAAAACCGCTATCTACTGCATCCTATGTTGTTAATATTATATCACAAAACTACAAGTGTGATGTAACTTTTTAATGTTTTTCCTTAAAACCTTCACTTGTTGTGTAAACATGCTATGGAGGAAACCTCATGCCGGATCCTAGCCGCAACTCTTTCTTGAGTGGATTTCGTCGCAGAAAAATCCCTGCGATTTTTTTCTTGTTCCCGGCATTTTGTCTGGCAGTGATCGGCGTGGCCTGGTATGAAGTTTCCGCTCGCGTTGAGCGTGAGCACCAGATTGAAATCGACTCCATTCACCGTGAAAGCGACAATTTGGCACGGTCTTTTGAAGATCATCTTCGCCGCAACCTACAAACCGTCGATGATACGCTCCTGTTTATCAAATTGCGTTATGAAAATCTGAATCAGCTTACGCCGGATATGCTGGACTATATCCAAAAAAGACGCAGTCTGCTGATGGAAGAGATTTACGTATCTGACGCCACCGGTAGGATTTTGGTTGGAGCACCCCATATAGGGCGTTTAAGGAACTCCGTTTATTTTGAAATTTATAATGCGCATGCAAATAGCGACCTGGGACAGCTCTTCGTCGGCAAACCTTTCTATGACTGGGCCTATGAACGGTGGTCGATTCCGGTAAGCCGCCGACTGAATCATCCTGACGGCTCTTTCGCTGGAGTAGTGTATGCGTCCCTCAATCCGCACTACTTCTCCGATTATTACCGGCAGATGGTACTCGGTTATGACAAATACGTTACCCTTGTTGGCTACGATGGCATTGTCCGCGCCCGGCATCATCAGGACAAGAATGATGTCGGGCAGGACATCGGAGCCAGCAGCTTGTTTCCAGCTTGGAAGCAATCACTGACAGGCGCATTCGAAGATACAGATGTTCAGGATGGAACCCATCGGTATTACACGTATCGATCCTTGCTGGATTACCCTTTGATTCTCTCCATCGGAGTCTCCTCTACCGATGCTTTGAGCCTGTTTGAAGCGCGTCGAAAGTCATACTACAGTGATACGTTCGTCTTCACTCTTTTTATTATCGGCTTTTTTTCTCTATTCACCATGCAATTGGTTCGGCAAAAAAAGGCTAACCAGACGTTGCAGCGTCGCAACAGTCTCCTGCTGTTCCTACACGAGACTGCTCTTGGAATCATGAACCGGCGTGACGTCGTCGATTTGCTGGAAACCATCATCTATAAAGCTTCGGAAATCACCGGAGCATCGACCGGCAGCGTGCTCTTATTCAACGAAGACCAGACGGAGCGAATCCGCGTGGTCGCAACAGGCCCTGCCAGTTCTATGCTTGGCTCACGTAATCCTATCGATGAAGGAGCTGCAGGGCAAGTCTGGAAAACGGGACAGACGGTTCTGGTTAATGATTATAAACACTGGAAGCACCGTACCCAGCCCGCTGATATTCTGGCGGAAGCGGTAGCTTACTTTCCCTTGAAGAGCGGCGGCAAAATTGTCGGCATCATTGGCCTGTGGCATACAGAGGTTGGATGCATCTTTGAAGAAAGCGACGTCGAACTGTTGGATCAAATCGCCGGCTTAGCGTCCATTGCCTACGAAAATGCTTTTCTCTATCGGGAAGCACAACGGGAAATCAGTGAACGCAAACAGACGGAAGCGTTATTACAGTACCAGAACTTTCACGATACCTTGACCGGCCTCTACAACCGAGCCTATTTCGAAGAAGAAATGCAACGCATCGATCGGCGGCGCGAAGGGTCGGTCGGTCTAATCATGCTTGACCTGGATGGGCTAAAGTTGATCAATGACACACTGGGGCATGAACAGGGCGATGTGCTGCTTACCAGCGCCGCCCATATTTTATCCATGTGTTTTCGCGGCACGGAAGTCACAGCCCGCATTGGCGGTGATGAATTTGCCGTGTTATTGCACCCCATCGACAAGGATGCTATTCATGCCGCCTGTGAACGAATCCGGCAAAAAACAGCAGAATTTAATTCGGTGAAAATCAAAGCACCGATTAGTCTGTCGATCGGCTACGCTACTGCCGACAACCCCTCGGTCCCCATGCGCGAGCTTTTTCAGCGAGCCGATAACAACATGTACCGTGAAAAACTGCACAGACGTCAAAGTACCCGTAGTGCCATCGTTCAGACGGTGATGAAAATGTTGGAAGCGCGGGATTACATCACGGAAGGACATGCGGACCGGCTGCAGGCTATCGTCGCCAAGATGGGCGCCGCACGCGCATTCTCAGAGGAAAAGATTTCCGACTTGCGCCTGTTTGCTCAATTCCACGACATTGGCAAGGTAGGAATTTCAGATAATATTTTATTAAAGCCGGGGCCGCTCACAACCGGCGAAAAAATCGAAATGGAGCGTCATTCCGAGATCGGTCACCGAATCGCCCAGTCGGCACCGGACCTTGTCCCAATCTCAGACTGGGTGCTAAAGCATCATGAATGGTGGAACGGCTTCGGATATCCACTGGGGCTGGCCGGCGTGGAAATCCCGTTGGAATGTCGCATGCTCGCCATTGCCGATGCTTATGACGCCATGACCAGCGACCGGCCCTACCGGCAATCGATTTCTCACGCCGAGGCCGTAGAGGAAATCAAAAATTGCTCCGGTACGCAGTTCGATCCGGAGTTAGTAGCCGAATTCGTCTTACTCTATGGATCATCCGGTCCCGAACTAAAATCCGGCGAAACTGAAAAGTAAGGAGAAAAATGAAGTCGCGCTGGTTACTGTGAAAGGATTTTTCTCCGTCTGCCCGCAGCTGCTCCGCTAAATAGCATGGCAATATAAAACCCCGACTTTGACAGCTTATATGTCAAGGTCGGGGTTTTTGCTTGCAACTATGGGAATCTCTAAAAAGGAAGTAACCCCCGGGAGAAGGACCGGGGCATGAGATAAGCGGAGGTTAAGCGAAGCGTCGAAGCGTTCTCAAATTTTAGGAAGGCATTTCAGGTTTTCAGTCAGTTCCGCCTCCGGACAGGGCACATCGACCATTTTTCCGGCCAGATAGTTGTCATAAGCGCCCAAGTCAAGGAATCCATGACCAGATAATGCGAACAGAATCGTTCGGGATTTTCCTTCTTCGCGAGCGGCAAGGGCTTCATCGATTGCAGCTTTGATTGCATGCGAAGATTCGGGAGCCGGTACGATTCCTTCCGTTTGTGCGAACAGAATTGCCGATTGGAAAACATCTCTTTGATTGTAAGAACGAGCCTCAATATGCTTATGATGGTACAACGCACTCACCAGCGGGGAATCGCCGTGATAGCGAAGGCCACCGGCATGAATGCCTGCAGGCATGAACTCGTGTCCCAACGTATACATTTTCATGATTGGCGTCATCTTGGCCAAATCACCGTAATCATAGGCATAGACGCCTCGCGTGAGAGTCGGGCAAGCCGAAGGCTCCACCGCCACCGCGCGCACTTTGCTACCCTTGAAACGGTCCGCCACAAACGGGAAGGCCATCCCGCCGAAGTTACTGCCGCCACCATTGCAGGCCAGCACCACGTCCGGATAATCACCGGCCTTTTCGAGTTGTGCTTTTGCTTCCAGCCCGATCACCGTCTGGTGCAGCAAGACATGATTCAGTACGCTTCCAAGTGCATAGTTGGTATCGCTGCGGCCCGCCGCATCTTCGACAGCCTCGGAAATAGCGATAGCCAAGCTGCCGAGCGAATCCGGATGCTCTGCCAGCACGGCTCTACCGGCAGCGGTTCGGTCGGACGGGCTGGGTATAACCGACCCGTTAAACACTTCCATGAAAGAGCGACGATACGGTTTCTGCCCGTAGCTGACTTTTACCATATACACCATGCATTCCATGTCGAAAAACTTGCAGGCCATACTGAGAGCGCAGCCCCATTGACCGGCGCCGGTCTCGGTCGCCAGGCGTTTGATCCCGGCCTGTTTATTGTAGTAAGCCTGCGCCAGAGCGGTATTCAGCTTGTGGCTGCCGACCGGGCTGGCTCCTTCGTATTTATAGTAAATTTTCGCCGGCGTATCCAGAGCTTTCTCCAGTTCATAAGCCCGAATCAACGGCGACGGACGCCATAGCGTATATTTTTCGCGTACTTCGTCCGGAATCTCGATCCAGCGCTCTTTGCTCATTTCCTGGGCAATAAGGGCCATGGGGAAAATCGGCGACAAATCATCGGGGCCGACCGGTTTCATCGTCCCTGGATGCAATGGCGGGTCCAGCGGTTCCGGTAAATCAGCCTGGATATTGTACCAGGATTTTGGCATTTCACTTTCACTCAGATGAATCTTGCGTACTCTTGACATCCCTTCGTCCCCCTCAATTTTTATTCAACAATAGCAGTATAGGTAGTTTAGCTAGAAAAGGATCGGAGGATGAGATAAGCGGAGGTCAAGCGAAGCGTCGAAGCGTTCTCATCCCCCGGTCCTTTTCGGATTTCTGTGCAGAATGGAGCGTTAGACCCCGTTACCGATATCGAATAACAGCCGCTGTAATCACCGCGATCAGCGCGAGCACCAAATAGTCCCGCCCGGCAAAAGCAATCTGTTGGGTAAAAGTGCGTCGAGCGCCGCCAAAACCGCGCAACTCCAGACTCATCGCCATCGTTTCCGAACGGGTGATAGCCCGCAGCACCATCGGTTCCACCAAGGCAGCATACGCTACAATGCGTTTCAGGGGATTGCGGCTCTGCACATAGCCGCGGCAGATCTGTGCTTCCCTCACCGCATGGCTTTCCGCGATAAAATCCGGCATAAACCGCAGGGCCGAAGTAAACATAAACGCGTACTCATAGGGAATCTTCACCTGGCTGACTAGAGCCGCCGTCAAGCTCGGCAAACGGGTCGTGCCCAACATCAACAACACCGCCACCGTCATGACCATCATCTTGAGTCCGCTGGCAACAGCAATCGGAACAGCCACATCAAAAGGCAGCTGAATGACGGAGAAGAACGCCGCCACCATCAACAGTCCAAATAAACCCTTGAGCAGTTTTCGCAGCTGCCCGGCATAAGCAAGCAAAGCAATTTGCACGGCCAACATGGCCGCCAGCGACGCCGGGTCCCATATCAAAACGGTCCAGACTGACACTGCGATGGTCAATAAAAGATTACACAGAGGCGCCAGGCTTTTCATCCGTTTTCCCTCCCAACTGCTGGTTTATCGAAGCGGCCAGTTCTTCTACCGAACGAACCGCACCTGTAATTTTTGTAAACTTAGCGGCAATGGCGGCAACATCTGGAACCCGCAAGCCCCATACACCCACATCATGCGCCGGATCGGCGAACAATTCCTGTGTTGGGCCGTCATAGACCTTCTCCCCCTGATGCAGCACTACCGTGCGCCGGGTATGTTCCAGCAGCATCTCCATGTCGTGTGTGACAAGAATTACGCCGATTCCCTGCCTGTTCAGTTTCCCCAGCAGTTGCATCAGTTGCTTTTTTTCCTCTGCATCCTGTCCGCTGGTAGGTTCATCCAAAATCAGCAAGCGTGGCTTCAAGGCCAGCGCCGAAGCAATGGCGATCCTCTGCCGGAAACTCCGGGCCAACCCTCGTGGATAAGCCTGTGCAACCTCTATCAAACCGGTCATGGCCAGTGCGTCGTCCACCGCCGCTTGGCGCTCATCATCGCTCCAATCCATCTGCTCCGGTCCATAAGCAACTTCCGAAGCCACAGTGTCTCTGAAAATCTGGCGATCCGGATTTTGGAACACATAACCGACGGAACGCGCCATCACTGCCGGGCCGCCGTCTTTGGCCGGTTTTCCATCCAGCATCACCTGGCCGGAAGCCGGTTTGCCCAGTCCCACCATCAGGCGGGTCAGCGTTGTCTTACCGCTGCCATTGCGACCGGCCAATCCGATAAACTCTCCGGCCTGGATGGATAGGGAAACATTCTTTAATACCGGCGCATGGCCGGGATAAGCAAAAGAAACCTGTTGAATCTCAAGCACTAAGCGATAGCCTCCTCATTGGCGGCAGACTGGCGTTGATTTCGGCGACTGCTTCATCGGCGGAAGTCCATGGCGAAAATTTTCTTGTTTCGGTTTCCAGCGCCGCTTTCAATCGACGCAGCGCAGGAACTGCCGAATCATAAACCTGTTCAGTCAACATTCGATCAAAAACCTCGTCCAGCGTTCCGGTGAACGCGACCCGTCCCGCTTCCATGACTACCATTCGGTCTGCATGCGGCAACGCCTGGGCCAGATCATGATCCGCTACAATCACGGTAATCCCTTTTTCCTTATTTAACTGGGCCAGCAAGGAATACAGCTCTTCAGAGCCCTCCGGGTCCAGAGCCGAAGTCGGCTCGTCCAGCACCAGAATCTTCGGCTGCGACGCCAGTACCGACGCCACCGCCAATCGTTGTTTCTGGCCGCCGGACAACGCGGATAATTCCCGTTCTTCCAGCCCAGTCAGCCCAACTGCGGCCAGTGCTTCCGCGACCTGTATACGAATCATTGCCGCAGGCACCGCAGTATTTTCCAAGGCAAAAGCCACTTCGTCAAACACCGTTAGCGCCACCAACTGGCTCTCGTAATCTTCCATGACAAACCCAACTCCGGCCGCAATATCCGACACCGGACGATCCGTCGTGACCTGTCCAGCCACGCGTACCTGACCCGACATGCTGCCACCGAAAAAATGCGGCACCAGTCCGGTCATCGCCATACACAACGTCGTTTTGCCGCTGCCATTGGCACCTGCCAGGACCGTGAATGAGCCGACCGGAATCGACAACGTCACTTGGTCCAGACCGGTTCCCGTCTTGGGATAATGGTAAGAAAAATCTTCAAATTGAACTGCATCCAATTATTTATCCTCCTGCCCCAGCAATTTACGGGCCGGATAGTAGAGCAACTGGGCAATGACCGTATTGGCGATTGCTGTGAACACAACGACCGGCAACATCCCGTAAATATAAATCTGCGTCGGCACATTCATTAGAATTTTAAACGTGGTGATAAAAGTGAACCCGCTGGCAAACGTAGTGAGAAAGGTAATTACTGCAGGCCGTATGCTAACGGATTTGATCTTCAGGTCAAACGGCAGTGACATCAAGAGCACACAGGCCAAAGCGCCAATCGGCTCTGACAATAGGTTAAGATGGGGCATCGGCGACTTGGAGGTAATCGTATTGATGGCTCCGGCCACAATCCCAATGGCTACCGCTTTTGGCACACTGGGATGAATCACAAGAATCGTAATGCAATACATGGTAATGATCCAGTTAATGCTAACTCCGGCAAAGCTGGGACTAACCAACCGCATAATCGCTCCAATTGCAAGCAGCAAGGCAGATACAGCCACCCAACGGAATTTGCCCCCTTGCGATGCTACTTGTTTCATTTCAACTGGTTTGTTGTCTTCCATCGTTGACTCCTCCTTCTGCTATTTAAAAATATAAAACCCCTCGCCACTACTACTTGTAGGGACGAGGGGTTAACCCGCGGTACCACCCTGCTTGGCTCCTGTTGAGCCCGACTTGGTCTAGGTACGGGACGATGATTGTCCGATACCCGCTTCTCTTGATAACGGAAGAAGTTTTCCGGCAGCGCCTACCCCGCTATAAGCGGCTCGGACTGCATCTCTCAGGCCCATTCATCGCGTTGAGTCACACCGGACTTCCACTGCCGCCGGCTCGCTGAGGCTCTCTCGCACGAGTACTCTTCCTGATCATTGACATTGAAAAATATGAACTTGATGTTATTCTAACAATCCGGCTTTTCTTTGTCAAGCGATGAAAATCAAGCAAGAAAAACCAAGTTCAGCAACTTACTTCGGCTTGCGATAGAAAAACGGCATATAGTGCTGGAAGCCGATATCCCGGAAATTCAGGATTGCTTCAGTGCCGCCTACGAACAGGACGCCGCCCGGTCGCAAGGCTTCCAGAAAACGGCGATACAGCTTGTCCTTGGCTTCTTCCGTGAAATAGATGACGACATTGCGGCAGGAAATGAGGTCGAACCCACTGTCATACTTGTCCAGCAACAGATTGTGGTGCTGGAAGACAATCCCCTCTTTTACTTCCGGCGTTACACCGTAATGATCTCCATCTACTTTCTTAAAATACTTTGCCAGACGGGCCGGCGACACATTTTTCAGTTCGTTGTTCTGATAAATGCCTTCTTTGGCTTTGGCCAACATTTTTGTATCCAGATCGCTAGCCAGTATCTGGTGCTTCACACGAGGCGTAATGTCCGACATCATGATGGAAAAAGAATACGGCTCAGCGCCGGTCGAACAACCTGCGCTCCAGATCTTCAGCTTGGAACTCTGCTGCATCAGATCCGGAACGACCTTCTGCTCCAGTTCCACGAATTTTTCCGGCGTGCGGAAAAACTCCGTGACGTTGATGGTCAGATAATCGATGAAATAACGAAACAAGGCCTCATCTTTGTCAATCAGCTGAAAAAACTCCATGTACTTGCTCACGTTGTGGCGAGTCATCAGGTTGCTGATTCTGCGCTGCATCTGGGCCGGCTTGTATTGGTTCAGGTCGATATGCGCCTTGGCGTTGAATTTCGTCTTGAATTCTTCCCAATCGCGGTCCAGTATTTCTGCTGTCATGTTGCCGCTCCTCCATTATCGGCCGCCAAGTCCCTAACGGACCCCCCGACCCATATTTTTTCCGGTCTCGAAGCCATTTCCAATGGTTCGCCACTCCACACTACAATGTCGGCATCCCGCCCCGGCGACAGGGTTCCTACCCGATCGGCAATCCCCAGAATTTCAGCCGGGTCCCGCGTCACCGCCCGCAGCGCCGCCATTGGCGACAATCCGAAACGAACGGCCAGTCCCGCATAAACTGACAAAAACATATTGGGAACCACCGGATGGTCGCTGATCAGTGCAAACTGTACGCCGTGCGCATCCAATATGGCCGGAGTCCGGTAGCTCTTATCCTTGAGTTCCATCTTCGCTCGGGTGATCAACTGCGGGCCAACGACGGCCCGTGCCTGTCGCTGGGCAAGTTCCTCCGCGATCAAATGTCCCTCGGTGCAATGATCCAGCACAATGTCTACGTCAAACTCACGGGCGATTCGCAGCGCCGTCATGATATCATCCGCCCGGTGCGCGTGCGCCCGAAGAGGCATCTCGTGCCGCAGCACCCGCAGTACCGCATCCATGCCGAAGTCAGGCGTGAACTCTTTGGACCCTTTTTTCTTCAAATAATCGCGGGCTTTCTGCAGCGTTTCCCGAATCAGGTAGGCTGTCGCCATCCGCGTCACCGGAGCTTTCTGCTTGTCGCCGTATACTCGCCGGGGATTTTCGCCAAAAGCAATTTTGAGTCCGGCATGTCGCTTAAGAATCATCGATTCCACTGAGGGGCGACGCACCGTTTTTACCACAACGCATTGTCCACCGACAGCATTGGCGCTGCCTGGCGCGATCATGACCGTCGTCACGCCACCTGCCAACGCATCATCAAAAGCAACATCTGTGGGATTAATCGCATCCAGCGCATCCATGGCCGGAGTTACCGGTCCGCTGGTTTCATTCCCGTCTTCCGCCGACCACTCGGTCGGCTCGGAATATACTCCCAGATGAGTATGCGCATCAATCAATCCCGGAGTCACTACTTTCCCCGTTGCATCGAAGATTTCACAATCCTCGGGAATAACAATATCATCGCCGACAGCAACTATCTTGCCGCCGTCCACCAACACGCAGCCCCGTTCCAGAACCGCGCCATTCATCGAATACACTTTACCGCCACAAATCGCCAGCATATCTTTCTTCCTCTCTATTCCTGCCATTTTCGCAGCACAGCCTCCAGCACCATCACGGTGCTGACGGTGCCGATGCCGCCCGGAACTGGAGTAATCGCCGAAGCGACTGTACTAACACCTTCATAATCGACATCGCCGACAATGCGGCCCTCCAGGTTGTTGATCCCTACGTCCACGACCACTGCACCGGGTTTGATCATGCCTGCAACGATCATTCGGGGCCGTCCGATGGCAGCCACTACCAGATCGGCCTGCCGCAAAAAGAATCCCAAGTCAGGCGTTTTTGAATGACAAATCGTCACGGTAGCATCCCGCGCGAGCAGCAACTGGGCCAGCGGTTTACCGACAACATTGCTGCGACCGACAATCACGGCATGTTTTCCTGCCAACGGTATTTTATAATAATCCAGCACCGTCATGACCGCCCGCGGCGTACATGGAGCCCACGGGCTCTTTCCGGCCGCGACCAGGCCAACATTAAGGGGATGCATGGAATCAACATCCTTATCAGGATTGATACTGCGCGCCACAGTGTCAGGATTGATCTGATGCGGCATCGGCATCATCGGCAAAATACCGCTGACATCCGGATTTTGGTTCAACTGACCAATCAGTTCCAACACTTCCGCTTCGGTCGTCTCGCCCGACAATGCAGCCAAGTGATAAGAAATTCCTAATGTGCTGCACAATTTTCCCAGCCATTCGGCGTAAATAATGGATGCGTGATCATCGCCAACCAGCAATACCGCCAGTCCGCAGGCGATCTTTTGTTCACGCAGTTTGAGTGCTTTTTCGGTCAACCGGGCCCGCATCGCAGCAGCTGCCGGTTTTCCCTCCATAACTAAACCCATTAACAAGAACTCCTCCTAAAACAATCCGGAAATCCGGCCGTCATTATCTACATCGATTTTTTCTGCGGCAGGCACTTTAGGCAAACCCGGCATGGTCATGATTTCGCCTGTCAGCATCACCACAAAACCAGCCCCGGCGGATACCTTCGCCTGCCTGACCGTAATTGAAAAGCCCTGCGGCCGCCCCAACAAAGTAGGATCATCAGAAAGGGAATACTGAGTTTTCGCCATACACACCGGCAAATTCCCATAGCCCATGGCCGTAAGTTTTTCGATGCTTTGTTCCGCTTCTTTGCTGAACAAGGCGTCGTCCGCACCATATATTTCCCGGGCAATCGTGCGAACTTTTTCCTTGAGCGGCATTTCCAACGGATACAGCGGATGATACGAACCTTGTCCTTTGTCCAGTATTTCCAGCAGTTTCTTCGCCACGGCGATGCCGCCATCGCCACCGTCGCTAAAGACACGGGACTCCGCCGCCGGGACGTCGTGCTTGGCGCAAATCGCCAATACCGCATCCAGCTCGGCCTGAGTATCCGTGGGGAACATATTAACGGCTACCACCAGAGGCAGTCCATATTTTTGCATGTTTTCGATATGTTTCTCCAGATTACCGGCGCCGCGCACGACCGCCTGAACATTCTCAGCGCCAAGTTCGGCCTTCGGTACACCGCCATGCATTTTCAACGCCCGAACGGTGGCGACCAAAACAACGGCCTCCGGTTTTAAGCCTCCCATTCGGCATTTGATATCGAGGAATTTTTCCGCGCCGAGATCCGCGCCGAATCCAGCTTCTGTGACGGCATAATCCGCCAGCTTCAGCCCCATTCGGGTCGCCGACAAACTGTTGCAGCCATGTGCGATATTGGCAAACGGGCCGCCGTGAATAATCGCCGGTACATTTTCCAGTGTCTGCACCAAGTTGGGCTTAATGGCCTCTTTTAGCAAAGCCGCCATCGCGCCATGCACTTTCAGCGCGCCCGCGCAAACCGGTTCTCCCGCATAGGTATAGCCAACCACGATTTTCGACAGTCGCCCCTTCAGATCATCCAGATCTTTGGAAAGGCAGAGCACCGCCATGACCTCGGAGGCCACGGTAATATCAAATCCATCCTCTCGCGGCACCCCGTGCGCCTTGCCGCCCAGACCGACGACAATATTGCGCAGAGCGCGGTCATTCATGTCCACCGCTCGCCGCCAGACAATCCTACGCGGATCTATGCCAAGGGCATTTCCCTGCTGAAGGTGATTGTCCAGAGCCGCCGACAACAAGGCATGCGCCGTAGAAATCGCGTGAAAATCCCCGGTAAAATGCAAATTAATGTCTTCCATCGGTACTACTTGCGAATAACCGCCGCCGGCGGCGCCGCCCTTGAGTCCCATGCAGGGGCCGAGCGAAGGCTCGCGAAGCATAATGATCGCCTTTTTTCCCAATTTGACCAGAGCCTGGGTTACGCCGATGGTCGTCGTCGTTTTTCCTTCCCCCGCAGGCGTTGGTGTAATCGCCGTGACCAGGATCAGTTTTCCATCCGGCCGCTGCCCGATTTCTTTCCATAAATCCAAAGATATTTTTGCCTTGTAGTGCCCGTAGTTCTCCACGTATTTACCTTCGATACCCAAGGCGGCGGCAATTTCACCAATGGGTTTCATGTGGGCGGCCTGTGCAATTTCGATGTCGCTTAGCAACGGATAATCCCTCCCAATTCATATCAGTCAGAAGTCCATGCACTGAATTTTCGTTATCTGTTATTCTTTCGCGAAAATCGCGGCGTTTTCCTGCAGCAGCATCAGACCTATTTCGTCCGTTTGCGCGAAATCAGCGC
>DATMYT010000450.1:0-2232 GCA_035560855.1 Negativicutes bacterium
ATCATGATGTTGCTCAATGGCGGCAGCCATCGTCCGGCTGACCCCCACTCCGTAGCAACCCATCACCATTAGATTTTCCTGTCCATTCTCATCCAGATAGGTCGCTTCCAACGCTTTGGAATACTTGGTATGAAGTTTGAACACCTGTCCGACTTCAATCCCGCGTGCAGTTTTTACCGGTGCGCCGCAGCGAGGACACGGGTCAGCTTCCTTGATCAAACGCAAATCTGCAATTTTATCCACCTTGAAATCACGTGAAGGCGAAACGTTGACATAGTGCTGATCCATTGTGTTGGCACCGCACGCGGCATTCATCATATTCATGACGCTGGCGTCTGCGATCACAAGGACTCCAGCTAATCCAACAGGACCAATATAGCCCGGCACACTATGGAATGAATTACGAATATCGGTTTCGTTGGCAAGATCCAACTGCAATACATTTAGCAGATTGGCCAGCTTAATTTCATTGACCTCGTGATCTCCCCGCACCAATGCTACTACAGGCCCGTTCTCGGTCATATAGGCGAGAGCCTTAATCAGGTGATCCGCCGGTTTGCTCAAAAACTGCGATACTTCCTGAATTGTTCGTTGCCCCGGAGTAGCTACCGTTTCCATTGGTAATGCAGTTTCACCGGTCGAAGGAATCGGCAATAGTTCCGCCTTTTCCACATTCGCTGCATAATCACAACTATCACAATAAGCAATGGCTGCCTCGCCAGAATCTGCAAGAACCATAAACTCATGGGTTCCGCTACCGCCAATAGCTCCCGGATCGGCTTCCACCGGACGGAACGTCAACCCACAACGGGTAAAAATACGTGTATAAGCATCATACATTTTTTTATAGCTGACATCCAACCCAGCTATGTCGCGGTCAAATGAATACAAATCCTTCATGATGAACTCTCGTCCACGCATCAAACCAAACCGGGGACGAATCTCATCGCGATACTTGTTCTGAATTTGATACAGCATCAAAGGCAACTGCCGATATGAGCGCACGTCTTGTTTCACTAACGTGGTCACCATTTCTTCATGAGTCGGCCCCAGGCAAAAATCGCGCTGATGCCGATCCTTCAACCGGAACATCTCGTCGCCATACACATCCCATCGCCCGGTCTGTTGCCATATTTCCGCCGGTTGAACGATCGGCATGGCAATTTCCTGCCCGCCCTTGGCATCCATTTCTTCCCGTACAATCTGTTCAATCTTACGCAATGTTCGCCACGCTAACGGTAGATATGAATAAACGCCGCCTGTCGCTTTGCGAATCATGCCGGCGCGCAGCATCAACTGATGACTTATTACTTCTGCTTCAGCAGGTACTTCCCTCAACGTTGGCGCATACAAATTAGACATTCTCATTCTCAATTATCCCCCTTGTCAAGTCGGTCAATTTCTTCAAATAGTGCTTCCGCCAATCTTTCTTCCGGTACTTTAGCAATAATCTGTCCTTTACGAAACAAAAGTCCTTCCCCTTTGCCGCCCGCAATCCCAATATCCGCTTCCCGTGCTTCACCTGGTCCGTTCACAACACATCCCATTACTGCAACGGTCAGAGGCCTGGATAGCTTATTCAATCGCGCCTCTACCTTATTGGCAAGAGAAATCAAATCAATGTTGCAACGACCGCAAGTCGGGCAGGAAACTAACGTCGGAGTAAATCGACGCAATCCGAGGGACTGGAGAATATCTCTGGCTACCCGCACTTCTTCGATCGGATCAGCCGTGAGTGAAACCCGAATGGTATCGCCAATCCCTTCCGCCAGAAGCGTTCCAATCCCCACAGAAGATTTTATGATCCCGACCCGGGGAGTACCCGCCTCTGTGACGCCCAGATGCAACGGATATTTTACCTGTTCGGACATCAGACGATATGACTGAAGGGTCAAGGGAACATCATTGGCTTTCAATGAAATCTTGATATCAAAAAAATCCAGCTGTTCCAGAATTGCAACATGCTGCAACGCACTTTCAACCAACGCCTCCGCAGTTGCATGTCCGCCATATTTTTCAAGCATCGCTCCATCCAACGAGCCTGCATTCACGCCAATGCGAATGGGGATGGCTTTTGCCTTCGCAGCCCTTACCACAGTCTTGACATGTTCCTGATCAGTAATGTTGCCGGGGTTGAGACGTAGGGCATCAACACCCCGCGCAATGACTTCAAGCGCTAGCTGATAATCGAAGTGAATATCTGCAACCACCGGAATATCCACTGCCTCTTTA